>NZ_JBEYFY010000022.1:0-6251 GCF_040703595.1 Streptomyces sp. NPDC007084 | reverse complement strand
ACCCGTGTGCCGGTCCGCAGTCATCAGACCCGTGTGCCGGTCCCCGGGGCCGGTCCGCAAGTCGCCAGGCCCGTCCGCGGGTCCCACGGGTAGGTCCGCGGGTCCCCGGGCGGGTGAGACGGTCCCCGGGCGGGTCCGTTTGCGCGTCCGCCGGTCCGCCGGTCGGTCGCCCGCTGTTGTGGGGAAGTCGTGGACGGGCCGGTTACGCTGCCGGGCATGACCCCGCAGGCTTCCACTCCCGCCTACCGCCGGCTCAGTGTCGAGGAACGGCGCAGCCAGCTTCTCGACGCCGCGCTCTCGCTGTTCGCCCAGCGGGTGCCCGAGGAGGTCTCGCTGGACGACGTGGCGGAGGCGGCCGGGGTGTCACGGCCGCTGGTGTACCGGTACTTCCCGGGCGGCAAGCAGCAGTTGTACGAGGCGGCCCTGCGCTCCGCCGCCGAGGAGCTGGAGCAGTGCTTCGCGGAACCCCCCGAGGGACCGCTGACCGAGCGGCTGTCGCACGCCCTCGACCGCTACCTCGCCTTCGTGGACCAGCACGACGCCGGGTTCAGCGCGCTGCTCCAGGGCGGCAGCGTCATCGAGACCTCGCGGACCACGGCCATCGTGGACGGGGTGCGCCGGGCGGCGGCCGAGCACATCCTCGACCACCTCGCGGTGAAGGACCCCGGGCCCCGGCTGCGGATGACCGTACGGATGTGGATCACCGCGGTGGAGGCCGCCTCGCTGATCTGGCTGGACGAGGGCAAACAGCCGCCGCTGGACGAGTTGCGGGACTGGCTCGTGGAGCAGTTCGTGGCGGTGCTCACGGCGAGCGCGGGGCGCGATCCGCAGACCGCGGCGGCGGTGCGGGCCTCGCTCGCGATGGAGCGCCCGGACGGCATCGTGGGGGCGCTGGTGCGCCGGGTGCTGCCCGTTGTCGGGGAGGCGGCCCACCTGCTGTGACACTGGTCCGGTGAAGAGCGACGACACCCCCTTCGAGGGCGGCCCGCTGGACGGCCGGGTGCTGCCCGTGCTGCTGGGGATCACCGGCCACCCGCCCAAGACGTACCGCGTCCCGGTGCCCGCCCCGGACGGCGGGCCGCCCACCGTGCTCGTGTACCGCCGCGTCCAGGCGGCGACCAGCCGGCGGCTCGGGCTGCACCGGGGGTGGAAGTACGTGTTCGACCCCGAGGACGACGGGTCGGGGCCCCGGTTCGCCCTGCCCTGGGGCGGGCGCGGGCACAAGGGCCGCGACGCGGGCGGCGCCACGCCGGGCGGCAACGCCGACGAGTGACCTTCTTGGGCCGAAGTGGTCACCCGGCGCGCGCCCGGGGTGCGACCGCCCGATCCTGCCGGTGCGAGACGGGTGGTGGACGGGCCGCCCCGGCACCGGAGGTGATGGCATGTCAGGAAGGCTTCTGCGTCTGGTCTGTACGGCGGCGGTGGCGGCCGGCGCCCTGCTTGCACCGTCCCCGGCGGTGGCCGTGCCGGAGCCGGGCCCGAGCGCGGAGAACACGGCCGGGCCGGCGGCGGACCGTACGGCCGAGGCTCCCGGGGACGGCGAGAAGACCGGCGCGCCCGGGGACAGCGAGAAGACGGGCGCGCCCGATGACGGCGAGGAGGCGGGCGCGCCCGGCGCCGGGCAGTCCGCCGCCGCCCTCCTGACGGAGCTTCAGCGGCTGTACCGGGAGGCCGAGAAGGCCACCGAGACGTACAACGCCACCGCCGAGAAACTGAAGAAGCAGCGCGCGGAGACCGAGCGGCTCGACGCCCGCCTGGCCGCCGCCCGCCTCTCGCTGCACGACAGCCGCGGCGCCGCCGGCCGGCTGGCCCGCCAGCAGTACCAGAGCAGCGGCGAGATCTCCTCGTACGTACGGCTGCTGCTCGCGCGGGATCCGCAGCACGCGCTCGACCAGGGCCATGTGATCGGGCAGTTGTCGCTGGAGCGGGCCGAGACCGTGCAGCGGGTCACCGGCAGCGAGAAGCGGATCGACACGCTCGCGCGGGCGGCCCGCAAGGCACTGGACGGCCAACTGTCCCTCGCCGCACGGCAGAAGAAGGACCGGGACGCGGTACGGGGGCGCCTGGACGAGGTGCAGAGACTGCTCGCCTCGCTGAGCGCGGACCAGCTCGCCGAGCTGGAGCGCACCGAGAAGGCCGGCACCGACACCGCGCAGCGGGCGGTCATGGCGTCCGGGGCGCTCGACGACGACCGGCCGCCGACCCCGGCGGGCGAGCGGGCGGTGCGCTACGCCGTCGGGCAGATCGGCAAGCCCTACGAGTGGGGCGCCGAGGGCCCGGCGGCCTACGACTGCTCGGGGCTCACCTCGCGGGCCTGGGACCGGGCCGGGCGGCCGGTGCCCCGCACCAGCCAGGAGCAGTGGGCCGAACTCCCGAGGGTCCCGCTCGGCGAGCTGCGCCCCGGCGACCTGGTGGTCTACTTCCCCGAGGCCACGCACGTCGCCCTCTACCTGGGCGGCGGAATGGTCGTCCAGGCACCCCGGCCCGGCACGGACATCAAGGTCTCCCCCATCGCCGCCAACCCCCTGCTGGGCGCGGTCCGCCCCGACCCGGACGGGAAGCCCCTGCGGCACTACACCCCGCCGAAGCTCCCCGCGACCGCCACCGCCGGACCGGACGAGGGTTACGCCTCGACGGCCCCGGCGACCGAGGCCAGGTAGGCGCCCGTCTTCTCCGGGTCGTAGAAGAAGTTCTCGAAGTCGGCCGGGTTGTCGAAGCCGTTGGCGAAGCGGTCGGCCACGGGCTGGAGCCGGCCGGCGGCGCCGATCAGGTTGAGGACGTGCTCCGGGGGGAGGCCGAGCATGGCGTTCGTCCACTTGGTGACGTGCTGGGCGGTGTCCCAGTAGCGGTCGAAGGTGGCGCGCATCCACTCCTCGTCGAAGGGCTTGTCGCCGTGCTCGACGATCGAGGAGAGGTAGGCGGCGGCGCACTTGGCGGCCGAGTTGGAGCCCTGTCCGGTGATCGGGTCGTTGGCCACGACGACGTCGGCGACGCCGAGGACCAGGCCGCCGCCGGGGAGCCGGCCGATCGGGTTGCGGACGGTGGGCGCGTACCGGCCGGACAACGTGCCGCCCGCGTCGGTGAGTTCGACGTTGGTGGCGCGCGCGTACTCCCAGGGCGTGAACCGCTCCATGAGCTGGAGGGTCAGCGCGAGGTGCTCGGCGGGGTCCTTGACGCCGTTGAAGACGTCGAGCGGGCCGCCGGGGACGCCCTCCCAGAAGAGGATGTCGGCGCGGCCCGAGGTGGTGAGGGTCGGCATGACGAACAGCTCGCCGACGCCCGGCACCAGGTTGCAGCGCACCGCGTCGAAGTCCGGGTGCTCCGGGCGCGGGCCCAGACCGTGCACGTAGGCGACCGCGAGGGCGCGCTGCGGCTCGGTGTACGGCGAACGGGAGGCGTCGCGGCCGAACATGGAGACGAGTTCGCCCTTGCCGGCGGAGACCAGCACCAGGTCGTACGTGCGGGAGAAGTAGTCGAGGTCGGAGACGGCCGCGCCGTGGATGACGAGCTGGCCGCCGCGCTGGGCGAACGTCTCCATCCAGCCGGCCATCTTGACCCGCTGGTCGACCGACTGCGCGTACCCGTCGAGCCGGCCGACCCAGTCGATGGCGCGCTGCGAGGGGCCCGGGTCGAAGGAGCCGGGGGCGGCGACCGAGACGCCGAGGCCCTCGATCCGCGGGGCCTGGGACTCCCAGAAGTTGAGCTGGAGATCGCGCTCGTGCTGAAGTGCCGTGTCGAACATGCACTGTGTCGACATGACCCGGCCGGTGCGGATCTCGTCCGCCGTCCGGTTCGACATCAGGGTGACCTCGTATCCCCGCGACTGGAGGCCGAGGGCGAGCTGGAGCCCGGACTGGCCGGCTCCGACGACAAGTATCTTCCGCATGCGGGGTGTTCTCCTACGACTCGGGCGCGCGATCGCGGGCTGACTCAGGCGCGTTATTCCGGGCTGACTTCGAGCGCGTGGCCGACCAGGGCCAGCAGGGTCTCGACGACCGAGATCCGGCGGCGCGCGTCCATGATCATGACAGGTATGTGCGGGGGCACGGTCAGGGCCTCGCGCACGTCCTGCGGTTCGAACCGCTCGCTGCCGTCGAAGTGGTTGACGGCGACGACGTACGGCAGACCGCAGCTCTCGAAGTAGTCGAGCGCCGGGAAGCAGTCCGACAGGCGGCGGGTGTCGGCGAGGACCACCGCGCCGATCGCACCGCGCACCAGGTCGTCCCACATGAACCAGAACCGCTGCTGGCCCGGCGTGCCGAACAGGTAGAGCACCAGGTCGTCGTCGAGCGTGATGCGGCCGAAGTCCATGGCCACGGTGGTGGTGACCTTGTCCGGCGTCGCCGTGAGGTCGTCGGTTTCCTCGCTGGCCTGGGTCATCAGCGCCTCCGTCTGGAGCGGCGTGATCTCCGAGACGGCGGTGACCATGGTGGTCTTGCCGACGCCGAAGCCGCCCGCCACCACGATCTTGGTGGCGATCGGCGCGCGCGTGCGGTCCGTCTGCCAGGCCTGAAGGTTCTCCTCATCGTCGAGGAGGGGAGCGACGCCAGGTGCGGCGTCAGAGACGACGGAGTCCACTCAGCACCCTTTCCAGCAGAGCGCGGTCCGGCTGTCCCGGGCCGTGACCTGTTCCGTACACACGGATCTTTCCCTGGTCCGCCAGGTCGCTCAGCAGCACTCGGACCACGCCGAGGGGCATCCTGAGCAGGGCGGCGATCTCGGCCACCGTGCGCATACGGCGGCAGAGTTCGACGATGGCGCGCATCTCGGGCATGACCCGGCTGGTGAGCGAGCGGTTCGTCAGTTCCTTGCGCTCCTCCGGGGCCTCCAGCGCGGCCACGAAGGTCTCCACGAGCAGGACGTGCCCGAAGCGGGTCCGTCCGCCGGTGAGCGAATAGGGGCGTACCCGGGCCGGCTTGCGGTCGGCTCCGCGCACGGGCAGTTTACGGACGCCCTTCGACGCGGTCATCGGCTGCCCCCGAGGGCCTCGGCCTCAAGGGATTTCCGCAGCTCGGTGCGGAGTTCGGGCGTCAGCACGTGTCCGGCGCGGCCGACGAAGAGCGCCATGTGGTACGCCACCACGCTCATGTCGCAGTCCGGGGAGCCGTGCACACCGAGCAGCGAGCCGTCGCTGATCGACATGACGAAGAGGCTGCCCTCCTCCATCGCGACCATCGTCTGCTTGACCCCGCCGCCGTCCATCAGCTTGGCGGCGCCGACGGTGAGGCTGCCGATGCCGGAGACGATGGTGGCGAGGTCGGCCGCCGAGCCCTTGGGTCCGGCGGGCCTGGCGGTGTCGGCCGTCCGCACCTCGGCGTTGCGGCCGGGGTCGGAGGAGAGCAGCAGCAGGCCGTCGGAGGAGACGACCGCGACCGACTGGAGGCCCGGCACCTCCTCGACGAGATTGGTCAGCAGCCAGTGCAGGTTACGGGCTTCGCTGCTCAGGCCGAAGGTACTGGGCGCGGTCAACTGCTTGCCTCCTCGACGGTGCCCCCCGATGCTTCTACGTCCTGTGCTGTGCGCGGGCGCCCGGTGGGCGTGGGTCCCGCGGGCGGGTGTGCGGTGGGCGCGGCCGACGGGGTCCGGTCCCCGGGGGCGGGTGTCTCCGCTGTCCGGTCGGCGATCTCCGCCTCCACGTCACGGCGGCCCTCGACCGCGCCCCGGTGGAAGCCGCCCAGCCTGCGCCGCAGGGCGTCGGCGTCCACGCCGCCCACCCGGGGGCGCGGGGCCGTGGCGGCGGGGGCGGTGATCTTCGGCGTCCGCTTGGGCAGGCCCTTGTCGGTGAGCCGGGGGCGCTCGTCGGGGGCCCGCTCGTGGCTGTCGGGGCCGACGGCGTAGGGGTCGGTGCCGGGCCGCGCGGGGGCGGCGGGGGTCTCGGGAGCCTCGGCTGCTTCGGGGGCCCGCGAGGCTTCGGGGGCCCGCGAGGCGTCGGGGACCTCGGACGCGGCGGGGGTCCCGGGCCCGGCGGGGGTCCCGGACGCGGCCGGGGTCCCGGACCCGGCGGGGGTGCCGGTGGTCCCGTCGGGCGTCGCGTGGGCGGGCTGCGGGGCTGGGGGCTGTGCCGCGAGGTCCGGGAGCAGCAGCTCCATGGTGGTCTCGGGGGTGGCCTCCGGTGCCGGGGCCGGTGCGGTGGCCGGGAGCGGCTCGCGGGGTGCCGGGATGACCGGGGTCTCGGCACCGGCGGGCGCGGGGCCGCCGGGCGCGGGGCCGGCGTGGAGAACCTCTTCCGCCTGGACCACCACGCGACCCGT
>NZ_JBEYFY010000021.1:0-124527 GCF_040703595.1 Streptomyces sp. NPDC007084 | reverse complement strand
CGGCTGGCGACGGCCCTCGGGCGGCTCGCCGCCACCGACCCCGCGCGGCTGCTCGCGCGCCCGGACGTCACCGCCGCCCGCTCGCTGACCACCCGGGGCCTGCCGGCCCGTACCGTCGACGGTTTTCTGCGCCCCCTGCTGACCGCTTTGCTCTGCGACCCGGACCTCGGCACGTCGAGCCGGTACGCCGACCTCGCCCTGCACTCCTTCGCCACCGGCCGGCTGTGTCTGCCCGAGGGCGGCGCGGACGCCCTCCCCGATCTGCTCGCGGCCGGTCTGCCGCCGGGCACCGTGCGGACGAACGTCGAGGTCACCGCCGTCTCCACGACCGGCGTGAGCACCCGGGAGCACGGCGAGATCCACTGCCGGGCCGTCCTGCTGGCGACCGGGGCGCGGGCCGCCGCGGGCTTCCTGCCAGGGCTGCGCGTCCCGGCCTTCCATCCGGTGACCGTGCTGCACCACACCATGGACGTGCCCCCGCTCGCCGACCCGGCTCTCCTCCTCGACGCCGACCGGGGCGGCCCGGTGGCGCACACGGCGGTCGTCAGCCAGGTCGACCCGACACGGGCACCGGCGGGCCGCGCCCTGGTCTCCTCGACCGTGCTCGGCACCCCGCCCGGCGCGGCCCACCTGGACGCCACGGTCCGCGCCCAACTGGCCCGGCTCTACCGGACGTCGACGGCCCGCTGGGAGCTGCTGGCCGTGCACCACGACCCCGAGGCGGTCCCGGCGATGCCGCCCCCGCACGACGCGCGCCGCCCGGTGCGTCTCCTCGCCGGGCTGTACGTGTGCGGCGACCACCGGGACACGAGCAGCGTGCAGGGCGCGCTGCGCTCCGCCCGGCGCGCCGCCCACGCCCTCCTGAAGGACCTGGGCGTCCGGCCGGCCGTGCCCGCCGGGCGCCTGGAGTCCGCGGCGGCGTGACCCCGGCCCCGCCCGGGGATCGGTGAACGCGGCCCCGCCGGGGCCCGGCGAACGCGGGCGAGCTTCCCGGTCTCCGGCGCCCCGGGCCGGAGACCGGGGACGGCCGCCGCGTCCCCGGCCCGGCCGCGCGGCTCAGTGCAGCGCGGACACCTTGTCCCGGTAACCGCGCACGGGCGCCGCGTCCTTGTACGGTTCGAGCCGCTTCTCGAAGTCCCGTACGTACTCGACGGCCCGCGCCGACCGCATCTCCGCCGCCTGCCCGGCCGCCTCCGCGCCGAGCAGGCAGGCCTGGTCCAGCTCGCCGAGCCCGAGCCGGGCGGAGGCGAGCACCACCCGGCAGAACAGCCGGCTGCGGGCGTAGCCGGGCGCGCGCAGTTGCAGTGAGCGCTCGGCGTGCTGGGCGGCGGCCCGGAACTGCTGGAGGTCGCGGTGGCAGTGCCCGAACTCGTCGGCGAGCTGGGCCTCGTCGAAGAACCGGGCCCAGTGCGGGACCTCGTCGCCGGCCCGGGACGCCTCCAGTGCCCGTTCGGCGCGGACCAGGGAGGCCGTACAGGCGCGCACCTCGCCGAGCACGCCGTGTCCGCGCGCCTCGACGGCGTGCAGCAGGGCCTGCACCACGTGCGGTCCGGACGATCCGAGCCCCTGCTGGGCGACCCGGGCGAGCTGCACGGCCTCCCTCCCGTGGCCGAGGTAGACGGCCTGCCGGCTCATGGTGATGAGGACGTAGGCGCCGTAGACCCGGTCGCCGGCGGCCTGCGCGAGCCGCAGCGCCTGGACGAAGTACCGCTGGGCGAGCCCGTGCGCGCCGATGTCATACGAGGTCCAGCCGGCGAGCCGGGTGAGGTCGGAGGCGGCGGCGAACAGGTGCCGGCCGGTCTGCTCGCCGTAGGCGCCGCGGAGCATCGGCTCGGCCTCGTGCTCCAGATAGCGGACCAGTGCCTGGCGCGCGTGGCCGCCGCCGTAGGCGTGGTCGAGGGCACGGAAGAGTTCGCCGACCGAGCGCAGCGCGGCGATGTCGCCGCCGGTGACCCGCTGGCCCGGGCCCCGTTCGGTCCGGGCGCGCCGGGCCGGCGGGACGCCCGGTTCGGGCGGCGCGGTCAGGCGGGGGGCGGCCGGGCGGCCCTGGGCGGGCACCCGGGAGGGCTGGTCGCCGTGGGCGACCCGGTCGTCGGCCCGGCCGATCAGCCAGTCCCGGCTGGGCACGACGAGTCCGGCGGGGGTGAAGGCGATCTTGCGGAGTTCGGCGTGGCTGCCGGAGTCCTTGCGCCACAGGCCGCTGACGATGTCGACGGCCTCCTCGGGGGTGGCGGCGAACTCCAGCCCCGCGTACACGGGTGCGCAGGCGTCGAGTCCGAGGTCCTGCGCGGTCAGGCGCCGGCCGAGGCGGCGGGTGAAGACCTCGGCGATGAGCGCGGGCGTGGTCCCCCGGGGCTGCTGGCCCCGCAGCCAGCGGGTCACCGACGTCTTGTCGTATCTGAGGTCGAGTCCGTGTTCCAGACCGAGCTGGTCCACGCGACGGGCGAGCCCGGCGTTGGAGAACCCCGCTTCTGCGATGAGCGCGGCGAGCTGGCGGTTGGGAGTGCGCTGCGCGGGTCGTTCCGTCATCTGCGGTGCGGTCTCCTGCCTTCGGGTCACCGGTGCGCTCGGGGCGGCGCGGAGCGTGCTCGGGCCGCTCCGAGGCCGCCTGGTGCCCGGATTGCCTGTGAGCAGCCCTTATGGCCTCGTGAACGGCGCGAATGTAGCGGAGCGTGAGCACGTCATCGCACACTTCGACCTTCATTCATCCGATCGTGTGAGGATTGGCCGTCGGGCTGACGCGGATCGGGCGGACGTACAGTGGCGTGGGCGCGCGACGGACCCGGCACAGCGGTCCGACGTACCTGACGAAAGGTTCTTCCGCGTGCCGCGCACGGGGCCCACCACTGCCCCAGGAAGCTTCGAGGAGGCGCTTGCCGTGAGTGAGTTGCGGTTCGTTCGCATGGGATTCGGTGCCGAGGCCGTCGAGTACCAGGAGGCGTGGGACGAGCAGCGCCGTGTGCACGCCGCCCGGTTCCTGGACGAGATCCCGGACACCTGTCTGCTGCTGGAGCACCCGCCGGTCTACACGGCGGGCCGACGCACGGCGGACAGCGAGCGCCCCCTCGACGGAACGCCGGTCATCGACGTGGACCGCGGCGGCAAGATCACCTGGCACGGACCGGGCCAGCTCGTCGGCTACCCGATCCAGAAGCTCCCGCGCCCGGTGGACGTCGTGGCCCACGTCCGCCGCCTGGAAGAGGCCCTGATCCGCACCTGCGCGGAGTTCGGCCTGGAGACCAGCCGGGTCGAGGGCCGCAGCGGGGTGTGGGTCCTCGGCGACCCCAAGGAGCCCGGCCACGGTTCCGCGCTCGGCGGGCTCTCCCTGGACTTCGATCCGAGGCTCCAGGACGAGGAGTTCGACCCGCGCCTCAACGGCCCGGAGTACGCGCCCTCCAACGCCGGCCAGCGCCGCGAGGACCGCAAGATCGCGGCGATCGGCATCCGGGTCGCCAAGGGCGTCACCATGCACGGCTTCGCGCTGAACGTGAACCCCGACAACGCCTGGTTCGACCGGATCATCCCGTGCGGCATCCGGGACGCGGGGGTCGCCTCCCTCGCCGGGGAACTCGGCCGCGACGTGACGATCGCCGAGGTCCTGCCGGTGGCCGAGCGGCACCTGCGGGACGTACTGGAGAACGCGGACCCACGCCCGCGGGCCGTGGAACGGACTCCGGCCTAGAGGCCCGCCCCGAAGTGTGCGGCCGTACGTGGGAATGGACCCCCGTTCCCGAAGGTTGCCCACCTCGGGGGCCGAGAACCGCACGGGCGTACCCTGGTGTACGCCGAAGAATCGAAGCTACAGGGAGCCGATGTGTCCGCAGTCGCACCCGACGGACGCAAGATGCTGCGCCTGGAGGTCCGGAACAGCCAGACCCCCATCGAGCGCAAGCCCGAGTGGATCAAGACCCGGGCGAAAATGGGCCCCGAGTACACGAAGATGCAGGCTCTGGTGAAGAGCGAGGGCCTGCACACGGTCTGCCAGGAGGCGGGCTGCCCCAACATCTACGAGTGCTGGGAGGACCGCGAGGCCACCTTCCTCATCGGCGGTGACCAGTGCACGCGGCGCTGCGACTTCTGCCAGATCGACACCGGCAAACCCGAGGCGCTCGACCGTGACGAGCCGCGCCGCGTCGGCGAGTCCGTCGTCACGATGGACCTGAACTACGCCACCATCACCGGCGTCGCCCGCGACGACCTGGAGGACGGCGGCGCCTGGCTGTACGCGGAGACGGTCCGCCAGATCCACGCCCAGACGGCGGGCCGCGAGAGCGGCCGCACCAAGGTCGAGCTGCTGGCCCCGGACTTCAACGCCGAGCCCGCCCAGCTCGCCGAGGTCTTCTCCTCGCGTCCCGAGGTCTTCGCGCACAACGTCGAGACCGTCCCGCGGATCTTCAAGCGCATCCGCCCCGGCTTCCGCTACGAGCGCTCGCTGAGGGTCATCACCGAGGCCCGTGACTACGGTCTGGTCACGAAGTCGAACCTGATCCTCGGCATGGGCGAGACCCGCGAGGAGGTCAGCGAGGCGCTCCGGCAGCTCCACGACGCGGGCTGCGAGCTGATCACCATCACGCAGTACCTGCGGCCCTCCGTGCGCCACCACCCCGTGGAGCGCTGGGTCAAGCCGAACGAGTTCGTGGAGCTGAAGGAGGAGGCCGAGGAGATCGGCTTCTCCGGCGTCATGTCCGGCCCGCTGGTCCGGTCCTCCTACCGGGCGGGCCGGCTGTACCAGATGGCCGTCGAGAAGCGGGGCGCCTACGTCGCCTCCCAGGCGGTCTGACTACGCCGAACGGGAATCGCCCGGACGAGTGTGGTGAAACGAAGGCGGTGGCACTGCGTGCCACCGCCTTCGTGTGAATCGGCGCACAGCCAACTCACCCCTCACACCGGCCCGTTCCCGCCCGTCACGGCCATCCGCGCAGTTCGGGACCCCGCCGCGGACGCGCCGGAAACACGGCCCCGGGCATCCAGGTTTCATTGGTGTTTGACCGGTCGGTCACGCCCTGGTAACACCAATCAGTGACCCTGGTCTTACACCCCGTACCGCCCCGCACGAGCCGCCGATCCCGAGGGGGGACTCCCACCATGCAGGCCGCGCCCGTTCGCGCCACCGCGATCCCGTCGTTCACCGATGCACTCCGTGCCGTCGAGTCGCTGCTGCTGAGCAGCGGCCAGCGCACCGCCCGCCGCAACGCGTGGACCTCCGTCCTGGAGGACCGCCGCCGCGCGAAGGACCGGGTCGAGGCGCAGCTCGTGCTGGAGTCCGTCCTCACCCGTTCCTGACACCTCCCCCGGAACCCCGCCTTCCCCGGGCACCGCGCCCCCGTCGCGCCCCGCTCGCCCGGTACTGCCGTCGAAGGCGCTCCGCGGGCCACGTAGACTCGCTGGCATGGCGAGGAAGGAACCCGCAGCGGACGCTGCGAACCCCGGGCGACTCAAGCAGATCGTCCAGACGTACAAGATGACCCGCAGGGCCGACTCGATGATCGGTCTTGTACTCGCGGCTGTCGGAATTGTCACCTTCGGTGTCATCCTCGCGATCGGCTTCTTGATCGGACACCCGGTCTATCTCGGCATCCTCGGGCTCCTGCTCGCCTTCCTCGCGACGGCGATCGTCTTCGGGCGCAGGGCCGAGCGGGCCGCCTTCGGGCAGATGGAGGGCCAGCCCGGCGCGGCGGCGGCGGTGCTCGACAACATCGGCCGGGGCTGGACCACCACCCCGGCGGTGGCGATGAACCGCAGCCAGGACGTGGTGCACCGCGCGGTCGGCAAGGCCGGCATCGTGCTGGTGGCCGAGGGCAACCCGAACCGGGTGAAGAGCCTGCTGGCCGCCGAGAAGAAGAAGATGGCGCGGATCGTCGCGGACGTCCCGGTGCACGACATCCTCGTGGGCACGACCGAGAACACCGTGGAGCTGAAGAAGCTCCGGACGACGATGCTCAAGCTGCCCCGCGTCCTCACCGGCCCGCAGGTCACCGCGACCAACGACCGGCTGCGCGCGATGGGCGACCTGATGAGCAACATGCCGCTGCCGAAGGGCCCGATGCCCAAGGGCATGCGGATGCCGCGCGGCGGCAAGGGCCGCTGACCCTCCCCCGAACCCGATACGCCGATGGGGCGCCCGGAGACTTCTCCGGGCGCCCCATCTGCGTGTACGGGGTGTGCCGTCCGTCGGCCGCGGACCCCCGATCGTCAGGCGCGGACCCAGACAACGGTCAGCCGCGGACCCGGACGACCGTCAGGCGCGGACCTTGACGACCGTCAGGCGCGGACCTCGATCGTGCGGGCCAGGCGGTCGTGCAGGCCGCGGCCGTCGCGGTCCCAGATCAGCGCGGGCACGGCCACGCACAGCAGCGCGGTGCGCAGCAGCACGCGCAGCGGGTTCAGCCGGCCGCCGCCCTCGGGCACGACGCGCAGGCCGAACAGCCGCTTGCCCGGGGTGAAGCCGACGGTACCGACCGTGAGCAGGCCGAGGACGAAGAAGACGAGGAGCGCCCAGTTGCCCGTGGCCTGGTCGTAGCCATGGGTGAGCAGCCCGTATGCGATCAGGAGGCACAGCCCCCAGTCGACGGCGAGGGCCCCGAGCCGGCGGCCGGGGCGGGCGATCGAGCCCGGCCCCTCCTCCGGCAGACCGAGCTGTTCGCCCCGGTATCCGAAGTCGACACCGGCGTCCTCGGCGGCGGCGCGGGGGCCGGAGAGCCACGATCCGATTGCTTGCCTGTTGTCCACGCGTCCACGGTACTGTGCCCGTTTTGACCTGTGGACAGGAGGGGCCTTCCCGACCTGGGTCGGTTAACTTGGGCGAAACAAATGGGTCACGCTTGAGAAATCCCCCGTCCCTATGGTCGGCTCCAGCGTGTGCCACCGCACTGGCCGCACGAACGAACTACCACCCCGGTCCACTGTGGGCGGGAGTAGGAGGAGCTGGATGTTCCAGAACGCCGACGAGGCCAAGAAGTTCATCGCGGACGAGGACGTCAAGTTCGTCGACGTCCGCTTCTGCGACCTGCCGGGTGTGATGCAGCACTTCACGATCCCGGCCGAGGCCTTCGACCCGGCCGAGGAGCTCGCGTTCGACGGGTCCTCCATCCGCGGCTTCCAGGCCATCCACGAGTCCGACATGGCGCTCCGCGCCGACCTGTCCACCGCGCGCGTCGACCCCTTCCGCCGCGACAAGACGGTCAACGTCAACTTCTTCATCCACGACCCGATCACGGGCGAGCAGTACTCCCGTGACCCGCGCAACGTGGCCAAGAAGGCCGAGGCCTACCTCGCGTCGACCGGTATCGCCGACACGGCGTACTTCGGTCCCGAGGCCGAGTTCTACGTCTTCGACAGCGTGCGCTTCCAGACCTCCGCGAACGAGTCCTTCTACCACATCGACTCCGAGGCCGGCGCCTGGAACACCGGTGCGGTCGAGGACAACCGCGGTTACAAGGTCCGCTACAAGGGCGGCTACTTCCCCACCCCGCCGGTCGACCACTTCGCCGACCTGCGTGCCGAGATCTCCCTGGAACTGGCCAAGTCCGGCCTCCAGGTCGAGCGCCAGCACCACGAGGTGGGCACCGCCGGCCAGGCCGAGATCAACTACAAGTTCAACACGCTGCTGGCCGCCGCCGACGACCTGATGCTCTTCAAGTACATCGTGAAGAACGTCGCCTGGCGCAACGGCAAGACCGCGACCTTCATGCCGAAGCCGATCTTCGGTGACAACGGCTCGGGCATGCACGTCCACCAGTCCCTGTGGAGCGGCGGTTCCCCGCTGTTCTACGACGAGGCCGGTTACGCGGGCCTGTCGGACACCGCCCGCTACTACATCGGCGGCATTCTCAAGCACGCCCCGTCGCTGCTCGCGTTCACCAACCCGACGGTGAACTCGTACCACCGCCTGGTCCCCGGCTTCGAGGCCCCGGTCAACCTGGTGTACTCGCAGCGCAACCGCTCCGCGGCCATGCGTATCCCGATCACGGGCTCCAACCCGAAGGCCAAGCGCGTCGAGTTCCGCGCGCCCGACTCCTCCGGCAACCCGTACCTCGCGTTCTCCGCGCTGCTGATGGCCGGCCTGGACGGCGTCAAGAACAAGATCGAGCCGGCCGAGCCGATCGACAAGGACCTGTACGAGCTGGCTCCCGAGGAGCACGCGGGCGTCGCCCAGGTCCCGACCTCGCTCCCGGCCGTCCTCGACCGCCTTGAGGCCGACCACGAGTTCCTGCTCGCGGGCGACGTCTTCACGTCCGACCTGATCGAGACGTGGATCGACTACAAGCGCACCAACGAGATCGCCCCCCTCCAGCTCCGCCCGCACCCGCACGAGTTCGAGCTGTACTACGACGTGTAAGCCCGTCGCACAGCCTGATCACCGGCCGTGTCCTTCCTTCGGGAGGGGCGCGGCCGTCGTGCTGTGCGGGGAGGGGTGGTTGTCGGGGCGGTGTAAACAACTGGCTTGTGACAGGGGAGTTCTTTGCCCTGCGCGGAGAGTACCGGCACCCCTGCATGGGGGTGGGCGGGCGCACAATGGGGAGTGGGACGAGTGCCCTGACTGCGGGGTGATGCGAGATGCGGAGCCGGTTCCGGAACGATCGGCGGCTGACCGTGCGGATGACGGTCACGCTGTTCCTGCTCGGACTGCTGTACGTGGCGTTCGTCGCCGCGCTGATCGTGCTGCTGAAGTCGTGGGTGCTGGTCGTGGTGATCGCGGCCGGGTTCCTGCTGGCGCAGTACTGGTTCTCGGACCGGATCGCGCTGTACGCCATGCATGGGCGGATCGTGCGGCGTGAGGAGTATCCGCAGCTTCACGGCGTGGTCGACCGGCTCTGCGCGGTGGCCGACATGCCCAAGCCGCTGGTCGCCGTCTCGGACATCGACATGCCGAACGCCTTCGCCACCGGGCGCAACGCCGATCACGCGGTGCTCTGTGTGACCACGGGCCTGCTGCGGCGGCTGGAGCCGGACGAGCTGGAGGGCGTCCTCGCGCACGAGCTGTCGCACGTGGCGCACAAGGATGTCGCCGTGATCACGGCTGCCTCGTTCCTCGGGGTCCTCGCGGGTCTGATCGTACGGTTCGCGTTCTACTCGCAGATCTTCGGCGGGCGGGGCCGCAAGGACCAGAACACCCTCGCGCTCTTCATGATGGTGATGGCGGTGTCCGCTGCCGTGTACGCGATCAGCTTCATGCTGATCAGGGCGCTCTCGCGGTACCGCGAGCTGGCCGCCGACCGGGCCGCGGCCCACCTCACCGGCCGCCCCTCGGCGCTGGCCTCCGCCCTGGCCAAGGTGAGCGGGGACATCGGCCGTATCCCCACCAAGGACCTGCGGACCGCGCAGGCCTTCAACGCCTTCTACTTCACCCCCGCGCTCGGCCGGGAACCCGGTGTCGCCAGGTTCTTCTCCACCCACCCGAGCCTGGAACAGCGGCTCGAACAGCTGGCCGGTATCTCCGTCGAGCTGGGCGAGCCCGCGTCGCCGGGCCCGCTCACCCCGACTCCCGACTCCCGGCCCCCCGACTCCCGGAGAGGCCCGCTGACCGCATGGGGTTCCTGGACATCCTGCTCGGCCGCAGCAAGCCCGTCGCACCGGACCTCGACCGGCTCTTCGGGCTGCCGTCGGCGGCGGTGACGCTGGAGGCGGCGGCCGGTTTCACCCCGACCGGCACGGGTGCGGTGTGTTTCGCGTCCGTGGAGGGCGCGGCCTTCGCCGAGGCGCACCAGGAGGCGCAGGCCCTGCTCGACGCGGACGCCGACCGGTCGGGACCACCGGTGGAGGTCAGCCGGGACGAGTACGGATACTCGTGGCTGGTCTCCCGCCGCTCCGCCGACGACCTGCCCGCCCTGGTCAGCGATCTGCACGCGGTCAACAGCGCCCTGGAAGGCACCGGGTTCGGGCCCCAGCTGCTGTGCTCCGTGGTGGCGTTCGAGGACCGCGAGCGGCGGCGGCTCGGCCTCGTCTACCTCTACAAGCGCGGCACCTTCTATCCCTTCGCCCCGCTCGCCGGGGCGGGCGAGCGGCGCGACAACGCGCTGGAGCTGCAGATCAAGGCGGTGCTCGCGAACGACCTGCGGATCGAGGAGGACCTCGGCCGCTGGTTCCCGATCTGGGGCGCGCCGGGGCTGTGACGCCCTGGCAGCCTCGGGAACCCCGGAAGTCCCGGCGCGCCCCGGGAACCTCGGCAACCCTGGGAGCCTCAGGAGCCTCAGGAACCGTAGAGGCTCCCGGGCGGCCCGGAATCACCGGCTCGTGTGCGTGAACTGCCCGACTGCACCCTGTCCGATATCCCTATAAAGTCGAACGAAATCGACATAAGGGGTGCCCTCATGAGCAATCTGTTCGTCGTGGCCTACGACGACGTGGCCACCGCCGGCCAGGTGCGCGACAAGCTGTTCGAGCTGTCCAAGCAGCACCTCGTGGAGCTGGAGGACGCCGTCGTCGTCGAGCGGCACGAGGACGGCCGGATCAAGCTGCACCAGGCGGTCAGCCACACGGCGGTGGGCGCGGCGGGCGGTGCTCTGTGGGGCGGTGTCATCGGGCTGCTGTTCCTGGCGCCGCTGCTGGGCGCGGCGGTGGGGGCGGCGGCCGGAGCGGCCGGCGGGGCGGTGACGGACACCGGGATCAACGACCAGTTCATGCGGGACCTCAGCCAGAACCTGCGGCCGGGCGCCGCCGCGCTGTTCGTCCTGGTGAAGCAGGCGGCCGGGGACAAGGTGGTCCCGCAGATCGCGGAGTTCGGCGGCGAGCTGGTGCAGACGTCGCTGAGCCAGGAACAGGAGGACGCGCTGCGCGACGCGGTCGCGGCGGCCCGGTCGAAACCGGCGGGCTCCCCGGCTCCGGCGGCCGGCACCGACCAGACGCCGGGGGCGGACACGGCGGCGGCGTCCGGGGCCGGGGCCGACGGTACGGCCGTATCCGGGACGGGCGATGCGGCGACGGCCGGGACCGGGGCCGGGACGGGCGGCGGTACGACGACGGCCGGGGCCGGGACGGGGCGTACTCCGACGGCCGGGACCGGGGCCGGGACGGGTGGTACTCCGGCGGGCGGGGCTGCGGCTGCTCCGCCGAGGACGAGCACGGTCAAGGCGGAGGCCGGGGGCACGGGCACGCCGCCCAAGCCGGCGCCCCCGAAGCCCGGCCCGCCGAAGCCGGCGCCGCCCGCGCCGAACGCCGGGGGCGCGTCCGCTTCCTCCTGAGGCCCGCCGGTACCGGCTCGGCAGCCGGGGGCCGGCTGAGCCGGTACCGGAACCCAGGTCCAGCGGGGGCGACGACCACCTCCCGGGCCACCTCCGCCAGGCGCCGCCGCGCGGCCGGGGCTGGCCGTGCTGTGAGCGTGCGCGGCCGTGCTGTACGTATGCGCGGCTGTGCTGGGGCTGTCAGATGCCGGGGGTCGCCGGGATGACGCCGGCCAGGACCGCCGCGCCGAGTGCCGTGTGGTCGGCGGCGGTGCGGTCCGCGTAGCGCAGCGCGAACTCCGCGAGGGCGCGGTCGAAGGTGTCGGCACCGCCGAGGTAGGCGGCGATGGCGATGCGGTCGCCGGAGCGGGCGTGCGCGCGGGCCAGCGCGGTGCCGCACAGTCCGGCGTAGCGGCGCAGCTCGCCGGGGCCCATGCCGGCGATGTCCGCGCAGCCCTTGGTGTCGCGCAGCCGGCGCCAGTAGAAGGCTCGGCCCTCGGGCCCGGTGGTCCAGCCGAGGAAGATGTCGCCGGCGGCCTGCATGAGCCGCTGTCCGGCGACGATCCGGCGCCCCGGGTGGAGGTAGGGCCCGCTCGGCAGGTGTTCTTCGAGGACGGACCGTCCGGCCTGCTTGATCTGGAGGAGCAGCGGATCGTCGGCGTCGCGGCCGGCGAGCAGCACGATGAAGCAGCGGACGCCGACGCTGCCCACGCCGACGACCTTGCGGGCGGCGTCCACGAAGCGGTACCGGTCGAGGAGCAGCCGGCGTTCCTCGGAGAGCGTGGAGCGGTAGTCGCTGAAGATCTTGCGGAGCGCGGCCAGGTCGAGGGTTCCGGCCGGTTCCAGCAGGGGCGGGTCGTGGACGATCCGGGGACGTCCGTCGACGGTCTCCACGAGTTTGCCGAGCGCGTGCAGGCTGGTGCGCCGGCGGGCCCGGGTGAGGGTGGCCTCGGCGCGCCGGCGCCGGCGTCCGGAGCGGACCAGCGGCAGCAGCAGGTCGGCGTCGATGTGCTGGTACCAGACGGTCAGTTCGCCCTGCCGGGCCAGTCGGCGCATGGCCTCGCGGTAGTGCCCGGCGGCGGCCCGTGCGGCGGCGAAGACGTGGTCCTCCCCGTGCCCGTTCTCGCGGGCGGCGACGGCGACACTGGCGGCGAGGCGCTTGACGTCCCATTCGAAGGGGCCGGGGAACGTCTCGTCGAAGTCGGTGAGGTCGAAGAGGAGGGAGCGCGCGCGTTCCGGGGCGGCGTGCAGGCCGAAGTTCAGCAGGTGGGCGTCGCCGCAGAGCTGGACGGTGAGGCCGGTGTGCGGCTGCGCGGCCAGGTCGGCGGCCATGACGGCGGCGGCTCCGCGCAGGAACGCCGCCGGGGAGGCGGCCATCCGCCCGTACCGGACGGGCAGCAGTTCCTGGAGCCGGTCCCGGCCCTGCCGTTGCAGGACGCCGACCGGGTCGGGGCGGTCCGCGGCGGGGATCCAGGTGCCGTGCGCGGAGCGGGAGACCCGCTTGCGGGCCGCGCGTCCGCGGGCGGCCCGGTCCGCCGAGCCGGCCGTGACGCTGTCGCGGAGCACGGCCGTCAGTGCCGCACGGCGCGGGCGACGGTGGTGTCGACGTCGCCGGTGAGGGCACGGTTGCTGCGGGCGGTGGCGTCCTTGGACGCGTTGGCCGCGACGTCGTTCAGCGTGACGACGGTGGTGTCGAGGAGGTTGCCGCTCTTGTCGCGGAAGTCGACCTGGACGACGTAGGACCTCGCCGAGTCCGTCGGGTTCGACGCGGTCACCCGCGCGGTGGCGCGGCCGTCGGAGTCGGGGCTCGCCGTGCCGTCGAGCTTCACCTCGCTCTTGGCGTCCGCGCCGTCCTTGAACTCGTCGAACCTCCGGCCGGCCTCGGCGGTCGCGGAGGCGAGGGCGTCACCGGCCTGGGTGGCGGCGGACGCGGCCCGGGAGGCCGCCGAGGCTGCCCGGGAAGCGGCGGAGGCGGCCCGGGAGGCGGTGTCGGAGGGGCTGCTGTCGTCGGAGCAGGCGGTCAGCGACGCGGCCAGGGCGGCCACCGCGGCGGCGGCCAGGATCAGCCGGACCGGTCCTCGTACGCCGTTGCCTCGCATCGCGTCTCCCGCTGTGGTCCTGGTCCGCCTCCGGTCCGCTCGTCGCGGTGGCCCCAGTCAAGGCCGCGGGCCCGGCCGGCGCATGCCCGGAGGGGACGAACGGGTGAGCCGCGTCCCGTGCCGGGCGGCCGTCCGGGAGGATGGCGCCGCAAGGGCCGGGGCCAGGCCGGGATGACGAAGGCCGGGGGCCGTGGGCCGGGAGTGGACGGGGACGGAGGCGGCGTGGTGGTGGGGAATCCCCGGCACATCGGGGTGGCGGAGCGGCGGGCACGGCTGGCACTGCGGCAGCGGCTCGCGCCGTCCGCGCGTGCGGTGCGGCCCGAGGAGGTCGCGGACTCGCTGGTCGCGTTGCACGGCACCGACCCGGCGACGGTGTATCTGGCGGTGGGCGCGCGGCTGGTGGACGCCGGGGTGACGGTCGCGGAGGTCGGCCGCGCGCTGTACGAGGACAGATCGCTCGTGCGGATGCACGGCATGCGGCAGACGGTGTTCGTGTTCCCCGCCGCGCTCGCCGCCGTCGTGCACGCCTCGACCGGGCTCGACATCGCGGCGAAGGCGCGGGCCGGACTCGTCAAGGACGTGGTCACCGGCAGCGGCGGCCGGCTGACCGAGGCCTGGCTCACCGAGGTCGAGGAGTCGGCACTCGCCGCGCTGGGCCGCCGAGGCCAGGCCACGGTGGACGAACTCGCCCGGGACGAGCCGCGGTTGAGAGAGCAGTTCACCTACGGCGCCGGGAAGAGTTACGAGGCTGCGCAGACGGTGTCGTCGCGGCTGATGCGGGTGCTCGGCGTCGAGGGCCGGGTGGCCCGCGGGCGTCCGCTGGGTTCGTGGACGTCGAGCCGGTTCCGCTGGGCGGTCGCGCCGCCGCATCCCCGACTGGCGCCCGCTCAGGCCCGGTCCGAGCTGCTGGGCCGCTGGCTCACCGCGTGCGGGCCCGCCACGGAAGCCGACCTGAAGTGGTGGACGGGCTGGAAGGTCACCGACGTACGGCGGACGCTGGCCGCGATCGGCGCGGTGACCGTGGCGCTGGACGACGGGGTCACCGGGTACGTGGCGGCGGACGACGAGGAGCCGGTCGCCGCGCCGGAGCAGCCCTGGGCCGCGCTGCTGCCGGGCCTGGACCCGACGCCGATGAGCCGCCGGGAGCGCGACTGGTATCTCGAACCGTCCCTGCGGGCCGCCCTGTTCGACCGGAGCGGCAACGTGGGCCCGACGGTCTGGTGGAACGGCCGGGTGATCGGCGGCTGGGCTCAGCGCCCCGACGGCGAGATCGTCTGGCGCCCGCTGACCGGGGAGGGGGCGGGGGCCGACGCGCGGGCGGCGGTCGAGGCGGAGGCAGCCCGCCTCCAGAGCTGGGTGGGCACGACCCGCGTCACCCCGCGCTTCCGGACCCCGCTGGAACGGGAGTTGTCGGCGGCGGACTGAGGGGAGACGTCCCTCGGGGCGCGGGTGCGGGCCCCTACCGGGCGGGGTCCGGCGGAAGTTCCCCTGTCGAGTCCCGGCGACGGGCCGTCGCCGGGACTCGACAGGGCCCCTCAGCCTGCACCGGACGACCGGAACGGCCGTGACGGTGCCGGGAATTGGCGGTGCCGGGCGCCCTCGACGTACGCGGGGCACCCGGCACCAAGGAGTCGGCGCACCCGACCCCTGTGCGGGCGGGACGCCTCAGCGGGCGTACCTCATCAGGGCCCGCACCATGTGGCACGTGGTGTCCGACGGCGGGTGCACGCCGATGAGCTGGGCGGCGCTGCGGATCGTGTCGTCGCGGGCCTGGTTCGGCACGTACACACCGGAGTCGAGCAGGGCGATGGCCAGGCGCATCGCCTTGAGCCGGCGGTTGTGCGTGACGTACCAGTCGCGCGGGCGGCCCGGCGGCAGCGGGCGCTTCTCGACGGGCTCGTACGGCAGGTCCAGCAGGACCGCCCTCTTGGCGGTGGACTGGGTGGGCAGCGGCTTCAGTGCGGCAGCGGGCACGGGCATCCTCCTGTCGCGTCAGGACCCCTCCGGACCACCCGGCGGGACCCTCGAACACTGCTTCCAGTCTACTGCCCGCCACTGACATCCAGGGAGCGCGAGAGAACATCAAATGGGCAGGTGAGAAAGGGGATTGACGTCGATCCACCTCCGATCCGGGAGGGGCGCATGGGGCGGTAATAATTCGAACAGCGGGAGAGTGCCGGGGTCTGGGATCGGGGCCTGACGGGGGCGGCGATCGAACCCGGGGCGCACCGCGGGACCACCCATGCCCGCCGGCCGCCCGCCGCCAACCCGCCCCAACTCCCCTGTGACCCAGGTTACTTACGAGGCTCACGTCACTGTTGAGCATCCGCGTCCGGTGTCCCGTACATAGCGGCGTAACGCTCCCCCCGCACAGGAGGCGCGCATGTCGCGTAGGAGAACGCTCAGCACCAAGAAGAAGATCGCCCTGCTGACCGGCGCCGCGGTCGTGGCCGGGGGCGGGGCGTTCGCCCTCGCCGCCACCTCGAACGCCGCGTCCGTGCAGAACGCGCGGACCTCGACCGTCTGCAAGGGCCTCGCCACCGCGCTCGGCAACAACCAGAAGTTCATCGCGGACCAACGGGCCGCCCCCGACGCGCAGTCGGCGGCCCGGATCGCCAACCGCGAGGCCGTCATCGCGCAGATCAAGGTGCAGCAGGAGGCGTCCGGCTGCGAGGTCGGGGAGTCGGCTCAGGACTCCCAGACCGCCCCGCAGCCGGGCCAGTCCGCCCCGGCCGAGGCCGCGCCCGCACCCTCCGCCCCGGCACAGGCGGACCCCGCGCAGACGGCCCCGGCGCAGACCGCGCCCGTCGGCAACGGGGCCGGCGCCGCCACCGGGCAGCAGGTCTGCACCGGCTCGACGGTCACGCTGTCCGGCGAGGGCGGCGCACCGGCCGCGTCCAGCAACCAGTTCCCGGCCGGGACGAAGCTGAAGGTCACCAACCTCGACAACAACAAGTCCACGACCGTCGAGGTCACCTCGGTCTCCGGAAGCTGTGTCCTGCTGAACAACGCGGCCTTCGAACAGGTCCGGGAACCGGGCAAGTTCCTCATCCGCAAGGCCCGGATCGAGAAGGTGGGCTAGCCGGGCGGCGGACCGAGGCCGAGGGTCAGGTCGAGATGTAAGTCGAGACCAAGGTCGAGATGTAGGTCGAGATGTAGGTCGAGATCAAGGTCGAGATGTAGGTCGAGGTCGAGGCCCTGTCGTCGCCGGTTTCCTGCGGGCCGGGGGCGACAGGGCCTTCGCGTACGCCGGGGAGCGGGCCGGAACGGGACCGTATCCCCGTATCCCGCCCATATCGCCGCCACCCCCATCGCATACGAGCCGCCCCCGGCCCGGGGCTTCCGGAGGCGGGCCGGCTCGCCGGGCGGCCCGTCGCGGTTGCGAACGCCCGCGCGCGGCCCGGCGTCCGGGCGGACGGGTGAGACGGGACACACGCGGGGCGGGTAACACGGGGTTCACACTCGGGCAATGGCCGGGAAACCGCCGGTTGACAGGCTGCCCGCATCTCCAGCGGCGTCCCGGTGCCGCAGCGCCGCAGCACCCGCAAGTGCGCCTCAAGACACACCCCGAAGGATGTGGCCCGTGACCTTCAAGGCTGAGTACATCTGGATCGACGGCACCGAGCCGACGGCCAAGCTCCGTTCCAAGACGAAGATCCTGGGCGACGACGCCAAGGGCGCGGAGCTGCCGATCTGGGGCTTCGACGGTTCCTCCACGAACCAGGCCGAGGGCCACGCCTCCGACCGCGTACTCAAGCCGGTGGCCAGCTACCCGGACCCGATCCGCGGCGGCGACGACGTCCTCGTCATGTGCGAGGTCCTCAACATCGACATGACGCCGCACGAGTCCAACACCCGTGCCGCGCTCGCCGAGGTCGCCGAGAAGTTCGCCGCCCAGGAGTCGATCTTCGGCATCGAGCAGGAGTACACGTTCTTCAAGGGCAGCCGTCCGCTCGGCTTCCCCGAGGGGGGCTTCCCGGCCGCGCAGGGCGGCTACTACTGCGGTGTCGGCGCGGACGAGATCTTCGGCCGTGACGTCGTGGAGGCGCACCTGGAGAACTGTCTGAAGGCGGGTCTCGGCATCTCCGGCATCAACGCCGAGGTCATGCCCGGCCAGTGGGAGTTCCAGGTCGGCCCGCTGTCGCCGCTGGAGGTCTCCGACCAGCTCTGGGTGGCCCGCTGGCTGCTCTACCGCACCGCCGAGGACTTCGGCGTCTCCGCGACGCTCGACCCGAAGCCGGTGAAGGGCGACTGGAACGGCGCGGGCGCGCACACCAACTTCTCCACGAAGGCGATGCGCGAGGGCTACGACGCGATCATCACCGCGTGCGAGTCGCTGGGCGAGGGCTCCAAGCCCCTGGACCACGTCAAGAACTACGGCGCCGGCATCGACGACCGTCTGACGGGCCTGCACGAGACCGCCCCGTGGAACGAGTACTCCTACGGTGTCTCCAACCGCGGTGCCTCGGTCCGTATCCCGTGGCAGGTCGAGAAGGACGGCAAGGGCTACATCGAGGACCGCCGTCCCAACGCGAACGTCGACCCGTACGTGGTGACGCGTCTGATCGTGGACACCTGCTGCACCGCCCTGGAGAAGGCCGGCCAGGTCTGATCCACCGCACACCCGTGAAGGGGCGCCCGCCGGACCGGCGGGCGCCCCTTCCGCGTTCCCCTGCCGCGTTCCCTTCCCCGTCGCCCGTCCGCGTTCCCCGTCCGCCATCACCGTCAAGTTCACGCCAAGGAAGCGTCCGGTCCGTGAGAGGAGTCTGCTGCCATGCCCCGCCTTCTGCTTCAATGGGGGCATGGCCAGCTACCAGAAGTGCATCGCGACGGGTCGCCATGACCTCGAGCCCTTCTGGCCTTCCCGTCAGCACCACGATTTCGACCGGGTGTGTTGCCGCGCGACGAACGCGCCGGCCCTCTAAAGCCGTACACCCCGGCCTTCGGCCAGCGCGCACGACGTACGTCCTCGACGGCTCCGACCACGAACTCGCGGTCGTCGACCTTCCCGACGAACTCCTCGCGCGAAAGAGCTGACCTCTCATGGCGACCACTCGTTCCTTCTCCTCCGTAGCGACGGCTCCCACCCCCTCGACCGGCCCGGCACGGCACCGACTGCGTGCCGTCGACCGGGACGAGGTGGTCGACGTCGCCGACTTCCTGCCGCCGGGCGCCACCTGGCTGCCCGCTCCCCCGCACACGCTGCCGGTGCTGCCCGGCCAGCCGCCGATGATCGGCTACCTGGTCCTCGTGCCCGCCGACCAGAAGCCCCTGCTGCCGGTGGCCGTACCGGACCAGGCGGTCCCGGACCGCGCCGAGCCCTCGGTCACCGGGGCCGGCCCGGGTGCCGGGACCGCAGCCGGCGCCGTCGAGCCGCTGGTGCGCATCGACGCCGTGCGGCGCACCGCCGAGGTCGACGGGCGGGTCCTGGACCTCACCTACCTGGAGTTCGAGCTGCTCGCGCATCTCGTGCGGCACCCGCACCGGGTGCACACCCGCGACCAGCTCGTCTCCACGGTGTGGGGGTACGGGCACGTGGGCGACGGGCGGACCGTCGACGTCCATGTCGCGCGGCTGCGCCGCAAGCTCGGGGCACAGCACCGGCAGGCCATCCAGACCGTGCGCCGCGTGGGCTACAAGTACGCGCCGCCGACGGGCCGTTGAGCTGTACGCCGACGGCCGCTGACACAGCGCTCGACGGACCGCCGGCGTAGACCGGACCGGCTGCCGGCGTGAACCGGACCGGACGCCGGCGGAGAGCGGACCGGCCACCGGCGTAAACCCGGACCGGCCGGTTCCCCGGGGCGGCTGTCCTCGGCGCCCTGGGCGCCGGATCTTCTCTCGGCAGATTCCTGTTCCGCCGGCCGGGCCCGGCGGGCAGAGTCCTCCGTATGACGCGGAGACTACTGATGCTGGGCGGTACGGAGTTCGTGGGGCGCGCGGTCGTGGAGGCGGCGCTCGGCCGGGGGTGGGAGGTCACCGTCTTCCACCGGGGCCGGAGTGAACCGCCGCCCGGGGTGCGGTCGTCGCGGGGCGACCGCACCGAACCGGACGGGCTCGCCGCCCTCGCCGGCGCCCCGGACACCTGGGACCTCGTCGTCGACACCTGGTCCGGGGCGCCGCGCGCGGTCCGGGACAGCGCGCGCCTGCTGGCCGGACGGGTGTCCCGGTACGTGTACGTGTCGAGCTGTTCCGTGTACGCGTGGCCGCCGCGGGCCGGGTACGACGAGGACGCGCCGCTCGTGGAGGGGGCGTCGGCCGATGCGGAGGCGACCGACTACGCGCGGGACAAGCGGGGCGGGGAACTGGCCGCGCTCGACGCCTTCGGCGCGGAGCACTCGCTGCTCGTGCGGTGCGGGCTGATCCTCGGGCCGTACGAGAACATCGGGCGACTGCCGTGGTGGCTGAACCGGATCGCGGCCGGCGGACCCGTGCTCGCCCCCGGGCCGCGTGACCTGCCGGTCCAGTACGTCGACGTACGGGACCTCGCGGAGTGGACGCTCACGGCGGCCGAGTCCGGGCTCGGCGGCGCGTACAACCTGGTGAGCCCGCGGGGGCACGCCACGATGGGTGAGCTGCTCGACGCGTGCGCGAAGGTCACCGGAGGCCGCGCGGAGCTGCGGTGGACCGACCCGGAGACCGTACTCGCCGCCGGGATCGAGCCATGGACGCAGTTGCCGGTGTGGGTGCCGCCCGCGAGCGAACTGCACGGCGCGCTGCACTCGGTGGACGTCTCGCGGGCGGTCGCGTCGGGCCTGCGCAGCCGCCCCGTACGGGACACGGTGGCCGACACCTGGGCCTGGCTCCGCGCCCGGGGCGGCACGGCCCCGCAGCGCCCCGACCGCCCCACGGTGGGCCTGGACCCGGAGGTGGAGGCGAAGGTGCTCGGCGGGTGAGGAAGGCACGACCAAGGCCCGCCTCGCCCGGCCGTGCGCCGGGTCGGGCTGGGCCGGGCGGGGGTCCGGGTCGGGTCGGGCCCGGGTCAGGTCAGGCCCGGGTCGGATCAGGCCGGGTCCGGCCGGGTCGGGTCCGGCGGGCCTCGGGGGGGGTGCTGCCCCCACCCCCGGCCGGGGGCTGGGCCCAGTGACGGGGGTGCCGGGGGACGCGAGACTCGGGGGATGGAGACACGGGGATTCGGGATGCGGGGGACGGCAACGACGGGGTTCGCGGCGCGGGCCCGGGAGGCCTTCGTGGCCGGGGTGCGGGGACTGGTCGTCGCGGTGACCGGGCCGGCGGGGGCGTTCGGACTGTCCTTGCTGACCCTCATGTCCCTGCTGCTGGTGCCGTTCGGCGTCGGGATCGTCACGACGCCATGGGTGCTGACCGGCGTCCGGGCCTTCGCGGACACGCGGCGGCTGGCCGCGGCCCGCTGGTGCGGGGTGCGCATCCCGCCCGCCTACCGGCCGCTGCGCGACGGCGCGGGCCCCTGGGAGCGCTGCTCCGGGATGCTGCGGGACCCGGCCACCTGGCGGGACCTGCGCTGGCTGCTGTTCGACATGACCGGCGGGTTCGTCACGGCGGTGCTGCCCGCCACGCTGGTCTTCTACCCGCTGGAGGGCTTCGCGCTGGCGCTCGGCCTGTGGCGGGTGTTCACCGACGGCACGTACGTCGGCTGGTGGTACGGCTTCGTGCCGGTGTCCGGTCAGGGCTCCGCCCTCGCCGCGGGTGCCCTCGGCGCCGTACTGCTGGCCGCCTCGCTCTGTCTCTCACCGCTCCTCCTGAAGGCCCACTTCCTCGCGACGCGCGCCGTGCTGGCCCCCGACGAGGGTGAACTCAGGGAACGCGTGCGGGTGTTGACCGCGTCACGACGGGACGCCGTGGACACCTCGGCCGCCGAACGGCGCGGGGCCGCTCGAACGGGGCGATCGCGGCGCGGCTCGTCGTGACTGAATTTCAGTCAAAAAGCGTCCTCAAACCTTTTCACCGAGATCAACTCCCGTGAATTCGGGGGCTTCTGGGCCCATTGTGTCCGAATTGGCCTCACGAAGTCCCAAGATTTTCCGGGGTTTCTGAACACCCCACCCGCCCCGTGCGTATGAAATGGAGCCGCTTCACTCCTGTCGGGCGCCCTCGATGCCCCGCAAGGAAGTCAGAGGAGTTCCATGGGACGCAACATACGAAAACGCCGTTCGCCGCTGGCCGTTCGCGCCATCGCCGCGTCGGCAGCGCTCGCGATCGGCGGGGGTGGGCTGGTCTGGGCGAACTTCTACGCCTCGGCGCACGAGGAGAACTCGTCTCCCAACACCACGAAGGCCGCCACCGCCCAGGTGGCGACCATCAGCTGTCCAGACGTCGGCCAGAAGCTGACCAATGTGCCGAACCGGGCCCGGGGTGAGGTCGACGGCGAACTCGCCACGCTGGACCAGCAGATCACCGCCGCCTACCAGCGGCTCGCCACCACCCGTGACGCGCAGACGAGGGACGCGAGCTTCGTCCAGAACGCCATCCTCGGCCCGCTGCGGAACAACCGGTCGGTGATCATCGACCGGATCAAACTGGAGATCAGCCGGGTCGGCGGCACGGTCCCGTCCTCGCTCGACACCCTCTCCGCCTGCACGGGGACGCCCGCCAACCAGACCAACGCCGGCTGGGGCAACAACGGCCAGAACAACGGCGGCCAGAACAACGGCGGTCAGAACAACGGTGGTCAGAACAACGGCGGGACGGCCAGTCCGGCCCCGTCCGCCGGCGACCAGCAGGGCGGTGGCCAGCAGGGCGGCGACCAGCAGGCGGGCAACGGCGGCCAGGCCGGCAACGGCCCCGTCGCCACCGACTTCGTCGACATCACCAAGGTCCAGCCGAACGTGGCGCGCAAGGCGCGGACCCGGGCCGGCGGTTCGACGGGCACGTTCACCACGTCCTGTGGCGTCAACGCGAACAAGAAGTTCAACACCGACAACGTGATCGTGGCGCCCGGCGTCAGCAACGGCGCGCACCACCTGCACGACTACGTCGGCAACCAGTCGAACGACGCGTTCGCCAGCAACGACACGTTCGCCGCGGCCCAGACCTCCTGCGCCAACCAGGGTGACAAGTCGACGTACTACTGGCCGGTCGTCCGTATCCAGAACGGTACGCAGGACTTCGACCAGAACAACGACGGCGGCGGCAAGGAAGGAAACGTCGGCCAGATCCAGCAGGTCAGGCAGGCGCAGATCAAGTTCGTCGGCAACGCGCGGAACAAGGTCGTCGCGATGCCGAAGTTCCTGCGCATCATCACCGGTGACGCGAAGACCACCACCAACGGCCTCGCGAACGCCAACGCCCACTGGTCCTGCACCGGCTTCGAGAACAAGGTGCAGCTCACCGAGCAGTACCCGATCTGCCCGCGCGGCAGCACCGTGGTGCGCACCTTCGCCTTCCAGAACTGCTGGGACGGCGTGAACATCGACAGCGCCAACCACCGTACGCACGTGGCCTTCGCGGACGCGCAGGGCAACTGCGCCAATGGCTTCAAGGCCATTCCGCAGCTCACGATGCGCCTGGTCTACGGCTTCCGGGCGCCGACCCTGGAGAACGGGCAGATCAAGAACGCCTACGCGGTCGACGGATTCCCCGAGCAGCTCCACAAGCCGGCCACCGACCACGACGACTTCATCAACGTCTTCGACGACAACCTGATGAACAAGATGGTCAATTGCATCAACAAGGGCCAGCGTTGTAGGTGACCCCCATGAGAGAGCGGGTGGCGGGATTCTCCCGCCACCCGCTCTCTTTTGTGCCCGCACGGGTCGCTCCCGCGGTCTCCTGTGCCCGAGCGGGGTGCTCCCGGCCGGGCGCGGGATCAGCCGTCGTGCTCGTGCCCGCCGTGCGAGGCGTCGGCGCCGTGTGAGGCGTGGGCCCCGTGCGAGGCACCCTGCTCCAGGCTTCCGCCGAGCGTGCCGCGCAGGCCGGTCACCAGTTTCCGGTCGCCGACGGCGACCCACTTGGCGCCGACGAGATACGAACCGCCGTAGTCCTTCGCCCCGTTGAGCCAGTCGCGCTGGCCCCGGTCGGTGGCGAAGGTCGCCAGGATGAACTTGCCGCCGGCCACCTGGCAGACCCCCTGGCGGATCTCGTCCGCGTCGGTCTGGATGTCCGGACGGCACTTCACCTCGGCCGCCAGGTCCTCCAGGCTGCCGGTCGCCGTGGCCGGGACCGTCTCCCGCGCGGTGCCCGCCTTGTCGTCCGGTCCGCCGCCGCAGCCGGTCAGCGTCAGCAGTACGGCCACGGCCGCCCCGGCCAGCAGCCTCTCGCGTGTCACCCTCATACGTTCCTCCGGTACCTGTCGGCGCTCACGCCGAAGCGAGCCCCGGCAAGGGCTCTGCCTCCGATACGGCTCCGGGCCGCCGTCTGCTCAACCGGGCGCCGTCTTTCACGCCGGGAACCCGATACCGCCGGTGGCACGGCTGTGCGAGGGTGTCCCTCGTGAACGAAGACTGGGAAGAGCGTACGGCGGCGGCCTGGGCCACTTTCGACTCCTACGAGGAGGAGCGGGCGGCCGACTTCCGGGCGGTGATCGACGCCCTGGTCGCCGAACTGCCCGCCGACAGCCCCCTCGGCCCCTTCGAGCGGGCCTGCGCCTGGGACTCCACGGGCCACTCCGACAAGGCGGTACCGCTCTACCGCGAGGCGCTCGACCGTGGCCTGGCCGGATACCGGAAGCGGCGCGCCAAGATCCAGCTCTCCAGTTCGCTGCGCAACCTCGGACAGGCGGACGAGGGTGTCAAGCTCCTCACCCCCGAACTGGTCGCGCCCTCGGACGAGTTGGACGACGCGGTGCGCGCCTGTCTGGCGCTGTGCCTCGCCGACCTCGGCCGCGAACGCGAGGGCCTGGCCCTGGTGATCGGCGCGCTGGCCCCTCATCTGCCGCGCTACCAGCGGTCGATGGCGAACTACGCCCGCCTGCTGGTGGAACCCGAGGAATCCGGGGCCTGATCCGGAACCTGGGCCTTGACCTGATCCCTGGCCCGATCCCTCGCCTGATCCGGGGCCTGAGCCTTGGCCTGATCCCTCGCCTGATCCGGGGCCTGAGCCCGGCGGGGCGGCAGGCGGGCGGCAGCGGGGCGGCGGGCGCGGGGCCGGTGACCATCCACCCGTTCGCTCGTTTTGCTGAACGTGCAGTCACAGGATGTAGCCCAACGCCCCGCACCCTCCTCCGGAGCTGTCGTCGACGTCGAGCAGGCCGAGGCCGCCCTCGTCGAGCACTACCCGCGGCTGGTCCGGCTCGCCTATCTGGTGCTGCCGCCGAGCCTCGGCCGCAACCGGCGGGTCCTCACCGCGCACGCCCTGGTCCAGCGGGCACTGCCGCGCGGCCGGTCCTCCGGCGACGCCTCGGTCATCCCGGCCCAGCAGGGCGCCGGCGGCCGGGACGGCGACCCGGGCTACGCCCTCGTACGCCTCCAGGTGGTACGGACGGCGCTGGAGGCGGGGCTGCCGCTGCGGTGGCGCGCGCTGCCGAAGCGGTCCCAACTGCCGCCGCTGCTCCCCCAGGTGTGGGGTCTGCGGCTGTTCCCGCGCTCGGGCGGCGCCGACGAACTCGCCCTGGACCAGCGGCTGTCCGCGCTCTCCGGGCCGGCCCGCGCCGCGTATGTGCTGCGCGGTCTGGAGCAGCTGGCGGACCCGCAGCTCCGCAAGGTGCTGGCCGCGGCGGGCGCGGCGGACCCGGCGGCGGCGCTGAAGGAGGCGGCCGGGGTCCCGGCCGGGGACGCGCTGCTCGCCTCCCCCGAGTTCGACCCCTGTTCCCTGCACGCCCGCCCCACCGACCTGATGCGGCGCCGGCAGCACATGAAGGCCGCGCTGGCCGCCGCGGCGGCGCTGGCCGTGTGCGGGGCGCTGCTCGGTCTGCCGGGCGGCGGCTGGGGCCCGGACGGCGCCGCGGCCCCCGCGTACGCGCAGAACCCGGCCGCCGAGGCCGCGTTGAACCCGGCCCGCCTCGAACGGGTGGCCCCGGCCGCCTGGCAGTCGTCCGCGCGGCTGGACTTCTCGGTGTGGCCCGCGCGCGGCAACCTGGTCAAGGACACCGGGCTGCTGCGCCGCGCGCTCGCGGTGTGGGCCCGGCCCGGCGAGTCCGTGCAGGTGTCGGCGACGCCCGGCACCCCGTCCGGCGCCCCGGCCGGACCGCCCCAGCTGCTCTACGCGGGCGATGTCGACCAGGCCCGGGTGGTGCTCCTCTACGACGGTCTGCGCATCGTCCGGTACGCGGAGCCGAAGGACGGCACGAGCGGCGCGGCCCTCGACTTCGCGCGGGCCGACGGGGCGGGCCGGGCCGAGTCGAGCGCGCTGGTGCTGAGCCGCGCCGACGGCAACGTCCGCTATCTGACGGCGCCCTGGGTGAAGAAGGCCGCCGAGCGCGATCTGCTGAAGCCGAACACCGGCACCATGGACCTCACCCTGTCCGCCGACGGCTCGGCCTCCCCGCTGGCGGGCCCGCCGCAGACCGGCGCGTGCACGTCGTGGAACGTGCTCCAGGTCTCCGACGGTTCGGGCACCCGCCTGCTGAGCGACCTCGGCGAGCTGATCCCGGCCCATCTCACCGCGGGCCGGCCCGGCGCGCCGCAGGAGGCGACGAGCGCCGCGAACCTGCGGGGCTGGGCGCCGTACGCGTGCTCGCTGGCCTCGGTGCGCTCGCAGGGCGTGCGGTCGGTGAACGCCTGGCAGTTCGCGGAGCAGCCGCTGCCCGACGCGAGCGGTGCGGCGACCTGGGTGTGCACCCGCGCGGACACCTGGCGGGGCGGCGGCACCCGGGTGCTGGCCCAGTTCCGTACCCCCGGCGGGACCTACGGGGCGGTCGCGGCGAAGGCCGAGAACTCGCCCGCGTGCGGCTCGCGCGACCCGCATGTGCTGGCCGGTGTGCTGTGGAAGTCGGCCGCCGGGTCCTGGTATCTGCTCGCGGCCGGCAGCCGGGACACGGCGTCGGTCACCGCGAGCGGCGGGGTGCGCGGCTCGGCGCGGGGGCCGCTGCTCGCCGTGCGGACGAAGGAGGGGGCGCAGGCCCGGCTGTCGGGGACGCTGGCGGACGGGCGGGGTATCGGCGGACTGCGCTGACCCGACGCGATCCCGGCCGCCCGGCGCTGCCGACCACCCCGCCCGGCGCTGTCGGCCACCCCGACCGGCCGCTGTCGGCCACCCCGACCGGCCGCTGTCGGCCACCTCGGGCGGGGTGGCCGGCGGCGCCGTTTCCGTGCCGGACTGCTGACATTGTCGTAAACAAGTGGGCGCAGAGGGGTTCTCCGCGGGCTTACCCGTCAGTACATTGACGCCATGTCTAACACGCAGGCCCGGCTGCCCCGGCCGGTCGAGTCCGAGTGGACGGCGCTCAAGGCGCGCAAGGTGTCGTTCTCGTGGGACGACACACCGCTGCACTGGGTGCCGGACGATCCGTTCGCCACGCACACCATCAACGTGCTGCATCTGCTGCTGCCGGCCGGTGAGCGGTGGTTCGTGCACGTCTACAAGCAGGTGCTGCCGCTCATCCGCGACGAGCGGCTGCGCGCGGACGTCATCGGGTTCATCGGCCAGGAGGCGATGCACTCCCAGGCGCACGACGAGGTGCTGCCGCATCTCAAGGAGCTGGGGCTCGACCCGACGCCGTACACCGCGCAGGTCGACTGGCTCTTCGAGAAGCTGCTCGGCGACCGGACCCTGCCGCCCGGCAAGGCGCGCCGGTGGTGGCTGCTGGAGCGGGTCGCCCTGATCGCGGCGATCGAGCACTACACCGCCTTCCTCGGCGACTGGGTGCTCAACGCGACCGAGCTGGACCGGCGCGGCGCCGACCCGACCATGCTGGACCTGCTGCGCTGGCACGGCGCCGAGGAGGTAGAGCACCGCTCGGTGGCCTTCGAGCTGTTCCAGCACGTCGACGGAAGCTACCGGCGGCGGGCCCGCACCTGGGCGACCGCCTTCACCGCGCTGGTGTTCCTGTGGCAGCGCGGGGCCCGGTTCTTCATGGAGAACGATCCGACGCTCGCCGACGGCCGCGCCACCTTCAAGGACTTCTACGTCGCCGGACGGCGCGGGGTACTGCCCTCCACCGGGGCCATGCTCCGGTCGATCCCGCGCTATCTGAGCCGCGCCTACCACCCCTCCCAGGAGGGTTCCACCGAGCAGGCCGTCGCCTATCTGGCCTCCTCCCCCGCCGCCGTGGCCGCCTCGCGGGCCGAGAAGGGCGCTGGTGCCGCGTGATGCCCAGGATGCGGACCGTCGTCGCGGTCGCCGGTACGGCCCTGCTGGTGCGGCGCGCGCTGCGCCGCCGGATCGGGGCGTCGCCGCTGTGGCCGATGCCCGCCCTGGAGGAGCCGGTCTCCGGGCGGCCCCGCTCGCGCGCCCTGCGCCTGCTGGTCACCCGGCACGAACGGGTCGCGGACGGCGTGGTCCAACTGCGCCTGGAGGGAACGGATCTGCCGCCCTGGGAGCCGGGCGCCCACCTCGATCTGGTGCTGCCCTCGGGGCTGGTCCGGCAGTACTCGCTGTGCGGCGATCCCGAGGACACCTCCTCGTACACCGTCGCGACCCGGCTGGTCGAGGACGGGCGCGGCGGGTCGCGTGAGGTGCACGAGCAGCTCCAGGAGGGCATGGAGGTCGAGGTGCGCGGGCCGCGCAACCGCTTCCCGCTCGTGGACGCCCCCGGCTATGTGTTCATCGCGGGCGGCATCGGCGTCACCCCGGTCCTGCCGATGCTGCGGGCCGTGCGGGAGCGCGCCGACTGGCGGCTGCTGTACGGCGGCCGGACGCGGGCCTCGATGCCGTTCCTGGAGGAGATCGAGAAGCTCGACCGCGCCCGGGTCACCGTGGTCGCCGAGGACGAGGACGGACTCCCGGACCTGGACGCCCTGTTGGCGGACCTTCCGGCGGGCACGGCGGTCTACTGCTGCGGCCCCGAGGGGCTGATGGCCGCGGTCGAGGCCCGGGTCCCCGAGGGCGGCACGCTGCACCTGGAGCGGTTCACGGCCCGGGCGCCGGGCTCCGGCGACAGCTCCTTCGAGGTCGAACTGCGGCGCAGCGGCCGTACGGTGACCGTCCCCGCCGGCTCCACGGTCCTCGCCGCCGTCCGCGCGGAACTCCCCGACACCCTGTACTCCTGCGAGCAGGGCTTCTGCGGGACCTGCCAACAGCGGGTCCTGGAAGGGGAGATCGAGCACCGGGACGAACTCCTGACGGACGCGGAGCGTGACGACTCGATGCTGATCTGTGTCTCCCGCGCGCGGGGGGAGCGCATCGTCCTGGACATGTGAGCGCCGGCGCACGGACCGGCCCGTTCCGGGCCGGATCCGATCGGTAAGGTGTTCGTATGACAACCGGGGTACGCCGCAGGATGGGTGTCGAGGAGCGACGGCAGCAGCTCATCGGCGTCGCCCTCGACCTGTTCAGCCGACGCTCGCCCGACGACGTCTCGATCGACGAGATAGCCTCCGCCGCGGGCATCTCGCGCCCGCTGGTCTACCACTACTTCCCGGGCAAACTCAGCCTGTACGAGGCCGCGTTGCAGCGGGCGGCGGACGATCTCGCGGGCCGTTTCGTGGAGGCCCACGAAGGCCCGCTCGGGGCGCGGCTGCTGCGGGTGATGCGCCGGTTCTTCGACTTCGTGGACGATCACGGGCCCGGTTTCGCCGCATTGATGCGGGGCGGCCCGGCCGTCGGCTCGTCCACCACCAACGCGCTGGTCGACTCCGTCCGGCAGGCCGCGTATGTCCAGATCCTTTCGCACCTGGACGTACGGCAGCCGCCGGCCCGGCTGGAACTGGTGGTCCGCTCCTGGATCTCGCTGGTGGAGTCGACCGCGCTGATCTGGCTGGACGGGCGGCGCATCCCGCGCGGCGAGCTGGAGGTGCAGCTCGTGCACGACTTCGCCGCGCTCGCGGCGGTCAGCGCGGCCTACGACGACGAGGTGGCGGCCCTGCTGCGCAAGGGACTTGAGGGCGAGCCGGGCGACGGGCCGTTCAGCGACCTCCTGGTCCGGCTCATCGCCCTGGCCACTCCGCCCGCCCGATAAGGGCGCGGACGCGAGCCCCGGGGGGGACCTCCCGAACCACCCGGCCCCGCCGGCCGGGTGGGCCGGACGGGGCGGGTGACGGGTCCTGGAACGCCAGGGCGTGGTGTTCGTTCAGGCGGTGGTGTCCGGTCAGGGGGTCCGGGTGAACACCGCCACCGTGCGGGCCGGGACCGTGAAGGTGCCCGAAGTCCGCGCGTAGGAGGCGGACTTGACGACCGGGTCGGCGCCCTTCGCCTGTACCGGGTGCAGCGCGTACGCCGTCCCGGCGAGGGAGGCGACCGTCTGTTCCCGCTTCTCGGGGGTCGCGTTGAAGACGATCACGAGGTCACCGAGACGGGCGGTGATCACTCCCGGGGTCTCCTTGGCTCCGGAGAGCGGGAAGGACAGTTTCGACTGGACCTGGGCGGCCGTGGCGAGCGAGAAGACGTCCTCGCCGGTACGGATGCGCTGGAGGTCCCGGTAGGCGGCGGACGCCCCGTCGATCTGGGCGCAGCCCACCGAGACCGAGGTCAGCAGCGGCTTGGCGTAGGGCCACTTGGCCTCGTTGTCGGCGGCCGGCGGCAGCCCGCGGCCGAAGCCGTTGCCGTCCCGGCAGTTCCAGTGGATGGCGTTGAACCAGTCGCCGCTGTCGTAGGAGTTGCGGTCCAGGGACTTCGAGCGCAGCAGGTCGGAGCCGGCCTGGGAGAGGGACGGGCCCTGCGAGAGGGTGGCCGTCGCCATCGCGAGGACCTGCGCCCGGGCCCGGTCGGCGGCGCCGGTGGCCGCGGGCAGCTTGTAGGTCAGCGCGTCGTAGAGCGACTCGTTGTCGTGCGCGTCGGCGTAGGCGAGCGCGTCGCCCGGGGCCTTGGCGTACCCGGCGGGCTGGCCGTTGTAGTCGACCTCGGCGCCGGTGACCCGCTTGCCCGCGGAGTCGGTGAAGCGGTAGTCGGCCAGGTTGCCGGTCAGGCCGACCTTGATGAGGTCCTGGTAGTGCAGCAGCCGGGCCTTCTGCTCGGCCGGAGTGCCGTTGGCGGGCGAGGAGTTGGGGTCGGTGTACAGGCCGGAGGCGAAGCCCTGGACTCCGGGGTCCTCGTCGAAGGGGCTCCCGCCGCGTACGGCGTCACGGGCGCGGTCGGAGAAGGTCGCGATCCCGGTCCCGGCCATGTTCTTCTGGGTGGCCTGGACGAAGCGGGCGTCGTCGGCGACCTCGCCGAAGTTCCAGCCCTCGCCGTACAGGACGATCTTCTTGCCGTCGACGCCGTCCTTGGCGGGGGTGAGCGCGTCGAGGGCCTTGCGGACGGCCAGGATGTTGGCCTTGGGGTGGTGGCCCATGAGGTCGAAGCGGAAGCCGTCGACCTTGTACTCCCTGGCCCAGGTGACGATCGAGTCGACCACGAGCTTGCCCATCATGGCGTTCTCGGGGGCCGTGCCCGCGCAGCAGGTGGAGGTGGCCACGCTGCCGTCGGCCATGAGGCGCTGGTAGTAGCCGGGGACGATCCGGTCGAGGACGCTGGTGGCGGCCTGGCCGCTCGCGGCGGTGTGGTTGTAGACGACGTCCATGACGACCCTGAGGCCGTCCTCGTTCAGCGACTTGACCATGTTCCGGAACTCGACCGTGCGCCCGGTGCCGTCGGGGTCGGTGGCGTAGGAGCCCTCCGGGACCGTGTAGTGGTAGGGGTCGTAGCCCCAGTTGTAGGCGTCCTTCGCGGCGGTCTTCGCGACGCACTCCTGCTGCTTGTCGGAGTCGGCCGGGTAGGAGGCGAGGTCGCAGCCGGGGCTCGCCTGGTCCGCCTTCCTCTCCGGGACGGTCGCGAGGTCGAAGGCGGGCAGCAGGTGCACGTAGGAGGTGCCGGACGCGGCCAGTTCGCGCAGGTGCTTCGAGCCGTCGCTGTTCTTGTCGGTGAAGGCGCGGTAGGTGCCCCGGTCCTTGGCGGGGACGGTTCTGTCCTCCACCGAGAAGTCCCGGACGTGCAGTTCCTGGATCTGCGCGTCCCTCAGCGGCACGGCCGTGGGCTTCTTCAGCGCGGACCAGCCGGAGGGGGCGAGGGACGTGGCGTCCAGGTCGGTGACCAGGCTGCGTTCGGAGTCGGCGGTCAGGGCGACCGAGTACGGGTCGGTGACCTTGTTGGTGACGAGCTTGCCGACGGTGGGCGCCCACACCCGCACGGCGTAGCGGTAGGACTTGCCCGTCCAGGACCGCTTGCCGGTGACGGACCAGACGCCGGTGGTGTCGTTCCGCCGCATGGCGACGGTGCTGCCGTCGAGGTCGAGGCTCACCGACCGCGCGGTGGGTGCCCACACGGACAGGGTGGGCACGCCGTTTCGGAAGACCGGCCCGAGTCGTGCGGTGCGCGCGTCGTACAGGTCGTCCAGGACGCCGGCGGTCTGGACGCCGGTGGCCGCGAGGACGGCGCCCGTCGCCGCGCGCTGCGAGGCGACGAGCTGGCCGCCGAGCGCGGCGCGGACCCTGCCCCGGTCCCGTGGGTCGACCGACCAGGCGGTGTACGTCTTCAGGTGCGGGAACCTGGCCTTCTGGGCGTCGGTGAGGGTGGTCTTCTCCAGCCGCAGCCAGCGTTCGTCGTCGCTGGTCAGCGTCCCGTCCTTGACGGTGATCGAGCCGTCGCGGGAGGACAGGAGCTGGGTGGAGACGGCGGCGTCGGAGCCGTTCCAGGCGACCGTGTCCCGGTCGATCCAGATTGCCTTGGAGGTGGTCAGGTCGAGGGCGGCGGCACTGCCCGCCGGCTGCGGGAGCAGATAGGCCTCCTGGCCGCCGAGCAGCCACACCTCGTGGCCGTTCGCGGTCAGGTCGAGGGACTGGTCGGCGGGCAGGTCCTTCTCGTCGCCCTTGTGCAGGATGTAGCCGAGGCTGGTCGCGCCCTCGGCGAGCGGCACCTCGAAGACGGCTCCGTAGGCGTCGGTGCGCACCGGCTGGAGGGGCTTGGTCCAGTCCGTGGGGGTGGCGGCCCCGGTCCAGGTGTGCAGGCCCCAGCCGGTGTAGTCGCCGTCGGCGCGGTGGTAGTGGAGGACGGCCTTGGTCTTGTCCTGGGCCGGCAGGTCGGGCCGTTCGGTGCGGACCTGCTCCTTGCCCTGTTCGAGCCAGACCTCGCCGGTCTTGGTGACGTCGATGGTGCGGTCGGTGGCGACGTCCTTGGTGCCGTCCTTGTCGATGACCAGGAAGCCGACGCCGGACGCGCCGGGCTTCAGCTTGACGTAGGCGAAGGCGCCGTAGGCGTCCCGGCCGATGAAGTCGTGTCCCTCGGGCCAGGTGGTCGCCTCACCGTCGGCGAGGTCGCCCCAGGCGTACAGCCGCCAGTCGGTGTAGTCGCCGTCGGGGCGCTTGTAGTGGACGACCGCGTAGTCGCGGGAGGAGGCCGTCGGGATCTCGGCGGCGGGCGGGGTGCCGGTGACCGAGGCGGCCGTCGCGCTCGCGGTGCGGCCCGCCGGGTCGATGACAACGGCCTTGTAGCGCAGGGCTGTTCCGGCCGGTACGTCCTTGCCGATGGTCTGGGTGACCTTGTACGGGGCGTGGTCGGCCGAGCCGAGGACGCGCCAGGATCCGTTGCCGGTCTGGGCGGCGAAGACGACCCGGTCGAGGCCGCCGCCGTCCACGTCCGCCGTCAGGTCGACGGTGCCGGTGGCTCCGGCGTCGGGGGCCTTGAGGGTCAGGGCCGGCTTCGAGGCCGGGGCGGCGAGCCGGCCGGCGGCCTTGAGGACGATCGCGGAGCCGGCCGGGACGGTGACGGTGATCTTCTTGCCGGCGTCGCTGCGCACCGAGGCGGAGGTGCCGTAGATCCCGTGGAAGTCCATGCGCGCCGAACCCGTGGCGAACGTGGCCGGTCTGGCCTCGTCCGCGTTGTTCACGGCGACCACGTACTCGGTGCCGGACTTCGCGTCGGTGCGGGAGAAGGCGTACACGCCCGCTCCGTTGGCCGCGTACCGCTCGGTCTGCACGCCGTCCGCGAGGGCCGGGTTGGCCTTGCGGAGCTTGGACAGGGCGCTGATCTGCCGGTAGAGCGGGGCGCCGGGGTCGTAGGCGTCGCTCGCGTGGGTGCGGTCGGTGCCGATCTCGTCGTCGTCCAGGTAGTCGGCGACCTTGGAGGCGAACATCGTCTGCCGGGCGTCCTTGTCGCCGCCCGAGCCGGTGAAGCCCTGTTCGTCGCCGTAGTAGACGACGGGGTTGCCGCGGCTGAGGAACATCAGCTCGTTGGCGAGCCGGTCCTTCCTCAGCAGTTCGGCGTCGGTCGCCTTCGGGTTGTCCTGGTTCAGGAAGTACCCGATGCGGCCCATGTCGTGGTTGCCGAGGAAGGTGACCTGCTCGTACGCGTTGGCCTTGTCGGTCGTGTACTTGTAGTCGTCCCCGAACACGGACGCCAGCTTCTTCGCGCTGCCGCCCTGGGAGGCGTACGAGCGGGCCGCGTCCTGGAAGGGGAAGTCGAGGGTGGCGTCGAGGCGGCCCTCGGTGACGTACGGGGAGGTGACCGAGGTGTCGGCGGAGTAGACCTCGCCGAACATGAAGAAGTCCTTGCGGCCGTGCCGGGCGGCGTACGCGTCGAGGGCGGTCGCCCACTGCGTCCAGAACTCCATGTTCACGTGCTTCACGGTGTCGATCCGGAAGCCGTCGATGCCGAAGTCCCTCACCCAGCGCTGGTAGATCTTCTCCATGCCGCTGACCACCTCGGGACGCTCGGTCCACAGGTCGTCAAGGCCGGAGAAGTCGCCGTAGGTGGTGGACTCGCCCGCGTAGGTGGAGTCGCCCCGGTTGCTGTACATGGTCGGGTCGTTGAGCCAGGAGGGGACCTTGGCGTTCTTCTTCGCGGCGGGCACGGCCGGGGTGCGCGGGAAGGAACCGGCGTCCACCGGGGGGAACTTGCGGGTGCCGTCGGCGTAGTCCGCGTCGTCGAAGGGGCGGCCGTCCTTGGTCAGATAGGGGAAGGCGCCCTTGGAGAGGTAGTCGTAGGACTTCTCGCGGTAGTCGACGATGTCGGCCGTGTGGTTGGTGATGACGTCGAAGAAGACCTTCATGCCCTTGGCGTGGGCCGTGGAGATCAGCTTCTCCAGGTCCTTGTTGGTGCCGAAGTGCGGGTCGACCCGGGTGAAGTCGGTGATCCAGTAGCCGTGGTAACCGGCCGAAGCTCCCCCAGAGCTCAACGCCTGGGAGGTGCCCCCATTGGCGGTGCCCTGGACGGGCTGGTTCTTGAAGATGGGCGCCATCCAGATGGCGGTGGTGCCGAGGCCCTTGATGTAGTCGAGCTTCCTGGTCAGGCCCTTGAGGTCGCCGCCCTGGTAGAAGCCCTTGTCGGTGGGGTCGTAGCCGGTCGACAGCCGCGAACCGGTCAGTCCGCCCTCGTCGTTGGCCTTGTCGCCGTTGGCGAAGCGGTCCGGCATCACGAAGTAGAACTGGTCGCGGGTGGCGTCGTGCCGGGCGGGCTCGGCCGCGAGCTTCGCGTCGGACGGGGGGGCGGGCGGTGTCGCGGCCCGCGCGGCGAGGGGTTGTGCGAGCGATACGGCCAGTGCGGCGGCGAGGACGGCCGCGCGCAGCCGGGGACGGCCGGAGCGGCGCGCCGGCCCTCTCGGTATCAGGTCCACAGCGGTGAACTCCTAGGGATGACGGCGTACTCGGGTCCGACCCCGCGCTGCGTTGCGGCTTCGGTGCCGAACGCCCGCGTGACCGTATCGCTCACGCAAGGTTTACAGCAAGAGTCTTGCAACCGGCGGAAAGAGTTTTCAGCAGCTCGACTTGCCCGCGTAGAGCGCGAGGGCCGTGTTGGCGCCGAGCGTTGCCGTGAACTGGCCCGAACCGTTCACGCTGACCTGCGTGTTGTTCTGCACGTTGCAGTAGGTGCCGGCCGGCAGGGAGGTGGTGTAGGTCCGGCTGAGGGAGGACGTCTCGTGGTTGATGGCGACGAAGCCCTTGGTGCCGCGGCCGAAGGCGATGGCGTCGTTGCCGTTGTCCCACCAGTTGCTCAGCGCCTGTCCACGCGTGGCGTTGCGGAAGGCGACCATCGACTTGATCTCGGGCCAGGCGTGCTGGCACTTCCAGCCGTCCTGCCAGCAGGCGTTGACCGTGCCCCCGTTGGGCGGTCCGGCGTCCGCGTCGGACCACTCGTAGCCGGAGTTGATGTCGGGGGCGCCGTAGGGGTAGGCGAGCATGAAGACGTTGGCGAGGGTGTAGTTCGCGCCGTCCTTGTAGTTGAGGGTGGAGCCGTTGCGCTCGGTGTCGTGGTTGTCGACGAAGACGGCGGCGACGCTGTTGTCCAGGTAGCCCCAGCCCTCGCCGTAGTTCTTCAGGTAGGCGAGGTTCTCGTTGTTGAAGACCCGCTTGAGGTCGTAGGCGTAGCGGAACTCCTGGACGTCGCCGTTGCCGGTGTACTCGGTGGGCTGGACGGCCTCGCCCGCGCCGTAGATGACCTCCTGCTTCCAGTACGCGGAGGGGTTGTTCAGCCGGGACTTGATGTTGGCGAGGTCGGCCGCCGGGATGTGCTTGGCCGCGTCGACGCGGAAGCCGTCGACGCCGTAGCCGAGCAGGGTGTTGAGGTACCCGGCGATGGTGGACCGGACGTACTCCTCGCCGGTGTCGAGGTCGGCGAGGCCGACGAGTTCGCAGTTCTGCACGTTGGCGCGGTTGGTGTAGTCGCTGATGCCGGCGGTGCAGTCGTCCATGTCGTACGAGGAGTACAGGCCGGGGTAGTTGTACTTCGTGTACGAGGAGCCGCCGGTGCCGGTGCCCGATCCGGCGGACATGTGGTTGATGACCGTGTCCGCGACGACCTTCACGCCGGCCGCGTGACAGGTGTTGATCATGTTCTTGAAGGCGGTGGCGTCACCGAGCCGCCCGGCGATCCGGTAGCTGACCGGCTGGTACGAGGTCCACCACTGGGAGCCCTGGATGTGCTCGGCGGGCGGGGACACCTGGACGTAGCCGTATCCGGCGGGGCCCAGTGTGGTGGTGCACTCCCTGGCGACCGAGTCGAATTTCCACTCGAACAGGACGGCGGTGACGTCCTTGGTGCCGGGCGGGGCGGCTTCGGCGGTACCGGCGGGGAGGGCCACGGAGGCGGCCATTCCGGCGGCGAGCGCGAGCGCGGTGGCAAGAGGTCTCTTGGCCATGTCTTCTCCTGCACGTCGTTGTGCGGTGGGGGTGTGCGGGTGCGGGTGACCGGGGCTCCGGGGTGCAAGTGGGGGGCCCAGGAAGGAAGTTGCCCGGTGAATCAGCCGGGCGTGTGCCGGAACGTATCTCTTGCCAACAAGTTTCAGCAAGATGTCGTAAGGGATTTCAACGCGCGAAAAAAGCGGTGCCCCGGTCCGGAGGACCGGGGCACCGCTCAGCCGGGAGGGGGCGGGGTCAGGCCGCCCCCTCCCGGTCGTGGCCGGGCGGGGTCAGACCGCCCACCACACGGTCGTGTCGGCGGGCAGCTCCGCCTCGCCGCCCTTCGGCACGCTCACCTCGCCGCTCGCGACGAGCACCCGGCCGTATACCGGCACGGTCACCGCCGTGCCGCCCGTGTTCGCCGTGCAGACGACATCGCCGCGCCGGAAGGCGAGGACGCCCTCGGGCGCGTCCAGCCACTCGACGGAGTCTCCGGCGCCGAGGTCGGGCCGCTCCCGGCGCACCGCCAGCGCCTCGCGGTACAGCTCCAGGGTCGAGCCCGCGACGCCGGTCTGCGCCTCGATGCTCAGCTCCGCCCACGCGGCGGGCTGCGGCAGCCAGCTTCCGCCGTCCCCGAAGCCGTACGAGGAGCCGGCCCGGGTCCACGGGATCGGCACCCGGCAGCCGTCGCGGAAGCCGTCCTGTCCGGCGCCGCGGAAGTAGGCGGGGTCCTGGCGCACCTCGTCGGGCAGGTCGACGACGTCGGGCAGGCCGAGTTCCTCGCCCTGGTAGAGGTAGGCGGAGCCGGGCAGCGCCAGCATCAGCAGGCTCGCCGCGCGGGCCCGGCGCAGGCCCAGCTCCCGGTCGCCCGCGGTGCGGATCTGGGTGCCGAGGCCGGCCTCGTTGGCGAAGCGGGTGGCGTGCCGGGTGACGTCGTGGTTGGACAGCACCCAGGTGGAGGGGGCGCCGACCGGGCGCATCGCGTCGAGGGTCCGGTCGATCACCGAGCGCAGCTCGGCCGCGTCCCAGTGGGTGCCCAGGTACTGGAAGTTGAAGGCCTGGTGCAGCTCGTCGGGGCGGACGTAGTTCGCGGTGCGCTCGATGGTCGGCGTCCACGCCTCGGCGACGAAGATCCGCTCGCCGGAGTACTCGTCGAGGATCGTGCGCCACTGCCGGTAGACCTCGTGCACCCCGTCCTGGTCGAAGAACGGCATGACATCGTTGCCCAGCAGTTTGAGCTGGTCGTGGTCGCCGAGGTCGGGCAGCCCCTCCGCCTTGACCAGGCCGTGCGCCACGTCGATACGGAATCCGTCGACGCCCATGTCCAGCCAGAACCGCAGGATCGAGCGGAACTCGTCGCCGACGGCGGGGTGTTCCCAGTTGAAGTCGGGCTGCTCGGGCGCGAAGAGGTGCAGATACCACTCGCCGGGGGTGCCGTCCGGTTCGGTGACCCGGGTCCAGGCCGGTCCGCCGAAGATGGACTCCCAGTCGTTGGGCGGCAGTTCGCCGTCCGCGCCCTTGCCGGGGCGGAAGTGGTAGCGGTCGCGCAGGTCGGAGCCGGGGCCCTCGCGCAGGGCGCGCTTGAACCACTCGTGCTGGTCGGAGGAGTGGTTGGGCACCAGGTCGACGATGATCCGCAGGCCGAGCCCGTGGGCGTCGCGGATCAGCGCGTCGGCGTCCAGCAGGCTGCCGAACATGGGGTCGACGGCCCGGTAGTCGGCCACGTCGTAGCCGGCGTCGGCCTGCGGCGAGGCGTAGAAGGGGCTGAGCCACACGGCGTCCACGCCGAGGTCGCGCAGATACGGGAGTCGGGAGCGTACGCCCTCCAGGTCGCCCATGCCGTCGCCGTTGCTGTCGGCGAAGCTGCGCGGATAGACCTGGTAGATCACCGCGTCGCGCCACCAGTCGCGGTGCGCGGCGACGGTGGCGAGAACGGAGTTCGGGGCCTGGTCGGCGGAGTGCTGGCTCATGGCGTCCTTGATGCGATGGGTTCCCCGTGGCCGGGCGGGCCCGGCGTGGGGAGGAGTTCGGTGGGGGCGGCCCCTGCTCGCGCGGCACGCGGAGCACGGGCGTGAGGTCCGGGGCCGACGAAGTCGGTTTCCCGGGTGGGGAGTCGTGGCGGCCGCGGTACCGGCGGGGTCTGGGTGTCTCCCCCCGCTCGGAGAGCTGGGGGAGGGCACCGCGGCCGCCACCCGCGCGCCGGGGCGCGCGGAGTCTTGCGGAGGTGGGCGCGAGGGGCGTCCCTCACGGGTCAGCCCTTCGTGCCGCCCGCGGTCAGGCCGGTCACCAGGTTCTTCTGCACGAGGTAGAAGAACGCGGACACGGGTATCGCGACGAGGACCGCGGTGGCGGCCATCAGGTTGCGCTGCGCGTCGTGCTCGCTGACGAAGCTCTGGAGTCCGACGGCGAAGGTGTACTTCGAGTCGTCCAGCATGAACGTGGAGGCGAAGGCGACCTCGCCGAACGCGGTGATGAAGTTGTAGAACGCGGCCACCGCGAGGCCGGGCTTGGCGAGCGGCAGGATCAGCCGGAAGAAGGTGCCGAAGGGGCTGAGCCCGTCGACGCGCCCGGCCTCGTCGATCTCGAACGGGATGGTGTCGAAGTACCCCTTGAGCAGCCAGGCGCTGTAGGGGACGGCGGTCGAGCAGTAGACGAGGATCAGGCCGAGGTAGGAGTCGATGAGTCCCAGGTCGGAGAGGATCTGGTACATCGGCACGATGAGCACGGCGATCGGGAACATCTGGGTGACCAGCAGGACCCACATGAACTTGCGGTAGCCGGGGAAGCGCATGCGGGACACCGCGTAGCCGGTGCTGGCCGCGACCATCACGCCGATCAGCGTGGTGCCCAGCGACACGATGAGCGAACTCTTCATCCATTCGAAGAAGTTCGTGTGCTGAAGCACGAAGGAGTAGTTGTCGAACGTCATCGTGTCCCAGATGCGTCCGGGGTGCAGGTAGTCGTCCTTGTCCGGACCGAGGGACAGGAAGACCAGCCAGGCGATCGGGAACAGCGCGATCAGGCTCGCGACGGTCAGGATGCCGTGCGAGGCGAGCGAGCCGGCGAGCCCGCGCCGGCCGCGCTCGCGGACCGGCCGCGCGGCCGCGCCGGGGACGGGGGCCTCTTCGGCCGGCGGTGTCCGCAGGGTGGTGGTGCTCATGGAGACTCCCGCCTCAGATCGCGAGCTGCTGGTCATTGCGGTTCAGCCAGCGGCGGTAGAAGGAGGTGAAGACGACGAGGATGGCCAGCAGCAGCATGCCGTAGGCGGCCGACTGGGCGAAGTCGCGCGGCTGCTGTCCGAAGCCGAGGTAGTAGGCCCAGGTGACGAGGATCTGCGCGTCGGGGGCGGTGTTGCCGAACAGCAGGAAGATCACGGCGAACTGGTTGAAGGTCCAGATGACGCCGAGGAGCACGACGGTGGAGCTGACCGACCTGAGGCCGGGCAGGGTCACGTAGCGGAACTGCTGCCAGGCGCCCGCGCCGTCCATCTCGGCGGCCTCGTACAGCGTGCTGTCGATGGACTGGAGTCCGCCGAGAAGCGAGACCATCATGAACGGCACACCGCACCAGGTGTTGACCATGATCGCGGCGAACCGCTGCCAGAAGGTGTCCTCGAGCCAGGCCGGGGAGGGCAGGTGCAGCGCGTCGAGCATCGCGTTGACGATGCCGCCGTCGGCGAGCATGAACCGCCAGCCGAAGACGGTGACGAAGGTCGGCACGGCCCAGGGCAGGACGAGGATCAGCCGGTAGACGGTGCGGCCGCGCAGCTTCTGGTTGAGCAGCAGGGCGAGGCCGAGGCCGATGCAGTAGTGCAGGGCCACACACAGGACGGTCCAGGCGATGGTCCAGATGAAGTGCGACCAGAAGCGGTCGTACGACGTCGGACCCCAGAGGATGTCCTTGTAGTTGTCGAGGCCGATGAACTTGTAGGTGGCGTCGATGTGGTTGACGCCGATGGTGCGGGCCGAGTTGAGGCTGTTGGCGTCCGTCAGCGTCAGGTAGAAGCCCCGCACCAGCGGATAGAGCACCAGTCCGCCGAGAACGACGACGACCGGGGCGATCATCGCGTACGCGTACCAGTACTTCTGGTACGCGTGCTTCAGACGCTGCGCCCGGCCCGGGCGCGGTGCTCGGTCACCGCGGCGCTTGCCGGTCGCGCGGTCGATGGCGACTGTCATGGTTCGACACCTTCTGCAAGATCAGGGGTTGGGCGCGCACGGCCGGTGGCCGCCGGGTCCGTCCCCGCCGCCGGCGGGGGTCCCCCCGGCCCGGCCGGAGCCGGGCGCGGGGTGCGGAAGCGGCGGCCACACGGGCTCACTTGCTGAAGTCCGGGACCAGCTTGGCGATCGCCAGTTCGGCGTTGCTCAGGCCCTTGTCCAGGGACTCCTTGCCGCCCGCGATCTTCGGCAGCTCGGTGTCGAGCGGGCCCCACAGCGAGCTGTACTCGGGCAGCGCCGGGCGCGGCTGGGCGGCGGGGAGCACCGTCTGGTAGCCGGCGATGCCCGGGTCGGCCTTGACCTCGGCGGTGTAGGCGTCGTCGCGCGTGGGCAGCGTGGAGTTCTTGAGCGCGATGGTCGCCTGGGACTTCGCGGAGGTCATGAACTTCACGAACTTCAGCGAGGCCGCCTGGTGGGCCTTGTCCGAACCCGCGTACACGGAGAGGTTGTGGCCGCCGGTCGGGGCGCCCGCCTTGCCGGTGGAGCCGGCCGGGACGGTGGCGATGCCGAGGTTCGTCTTGTCGGTGAAGGCCGAGCCCTTGTAGAAGTTCGTGATCTCCCAGGGGCCCTGGACGATCGCGGCGACCTTGCCGTTGACGAAGGCGTCCTGGATGTGGGCGTACGCGTCGGCGGTGGTGTCCGCCTTGTGCAGGCCCTTGCCGGAGAACAGGCCCTGCCAGGTGCCGTACGCCTTCTTCGCGGCGGCCGAGTTCACGGTGATCTTCTTGGCGCCGGCGTCGACCGTGTCGGTGCCCTCGCCGTAGAGGAAGGACTGGGCGTAGTAGGCCTGGGTCGAGCCCCAGTAGCCGTCGACGCCCGTCTTCGCCTTGATCTTCGCCGCGTCGGCCTTCAGGTCGGCCCAGGTCTTCGGGGCCTCGGCGATGCCGGCCTTCTTGAAGAGCGCCTTGTTGTAGACGAGCGCGAGGGTGTCGGTGACCAGCGGAACGCCGTAGGTCTTGCCGTCGTACTTGGCCTGCTCGATCAGGCTGGGCTGGAACTTGGCCTGGTCGGCGAGGGCCTCGGTGCCGTCGAGCGGCGCGAAGAAGCCCTTCTTCGCGAAGGCGGGGGTCCAGCCGACCTCGGAGCGCAGCACGTCCGGGGCGCCCTTGGAGCCGGCGGCCGTGTCGAACTTGTTCTGCGCCTGGTCGAAGGGGACGTTGACGTACTTGACCTTGATGCCGGGGTTGGCCTTCTCGAACTGCTGGGCCAGAGCCTTGTACGTCGGCGCCTCATTGGTGGCGTTGGAGGTGTCCCACCAGGTGATGGTGGTGGGGCCGTCCGACTTGTCGCTGCCGCTGTCACTGCCGCCGCAGGCCGTCGCCGCGAGGGCGAGGGACGCCACCAGCGCGGTGGCCGCTATGCCACGCCGCATGAGATCTCCTTGAGGGTGAAAGCCCGAGTAGGTGGGGATGCGGTCCCGCCCGATCCCCTTGCCGACTTGCCGACTGCGCCGTTGCGTCCGCCGGGCGACGTGAACGTAACAGCGTTGTAAGCGGCGCGAAAGACCTTGCAGCAAAAAAGTGCAAGAGCTGCCGAGAGTTACGGGCCCGTGACCTCCCCCGCCGAGTCCCCGATCCCTTGCGCCAGGCCGATCAGCGGAGGTGCGCGGCGCTGTGCAAGACTCTGCAAGCTCTTGCCACGGCTGTCGCGTACGGGGATCATCGGGCCGTCAGCGCCTTGCAGGAGCCACCCCTTCCCGCGGCGCACGCCCGGGACGCCGAGCCGACCGGAACACGAGGGAGCGCGATGACGCAGCAGCCCGGAGCGGGCCGTACAACCGCCCGCACACGGCGTCCGGTTGGTGGGCAGGGCGATACCCGACCGGTACAGTCCAATCCCGTGACCACACGGCTTGCCGACATCGCAGCCCAGGCGGGGGTCAGTGAAGCGACTGTCAGCCGCGTCCTCAACGGGAAGCCGGGCGTCGCCGCGACCACCCGCCAGTCCGTCCTGGCCGCGCTCGACGTGCTGGGCTACGAGCGCCCGGTGCGGCTGCGGCAGCGCAGCGCGGGCCTGGTGGGCCTCATAACCCCCGAGCTGGAGAACCCGATATTCCCCGCGCTCGCGCAGGTCATCGGGCAGGCCCTGACACGCCAGGGCTACACCCCCGTCCTCGCGACGCAGACCCCGGGCGGCTCCACCGAGGACGAGCTGACCGAGATGCTGGTGGACCGCGGGGTCGCCGGCATCATCTTCGTCTCCGGACTGCACGCCGACACCTCGGCCGACATGCAGCGCTACGAGCAACTGCGCGGCCAGGGCGTCCCCTTCGTCCTCGTCGACGGCTTCTCCCCCAAGGTGCAGGCGCCCTTCATCTCCCCCGACGACCGCGCGGCGATGGCCCTCGCGGTCACCCACCTCGCCTCTCTCGGGCACACCGGCATCGGGCTCGCCCTCGGCCCGAAGCGGTTCGTGCCGGTGCAGCGCAAGATCGAGGGCTTCGTGCGCACCATGCAGGAGCAGCTCGGCCTGGCCGCCGCCGATGTCGAGGAGCGACTGGTCCAGCACTCGCTGTACACCCTGGAGGGCGGTCAGGCCGCCGCGAGCGCGCTGATGGACCGCGGCTGCACGGCGATCGTCTGCGCGAGCGACATGATGGCGCTCGGCGCGATACGGGCGGCGCGCCAGCGCGGTCTGGAGGTTCCGACGGACGTCTCGGTGGTGGGATTCGACGACTCGCCGCTCATCGCGTTCACCGACCCGCCGCTCACGACGATCCGCAAGCCGGTGCCGGCCATGGGGCAGGCGGCGGTGCGCACGCTCCTGGAGGAGATCGGCGGCACGCCCGCCCCGCACAGCGAGTTCGTGTTCATGCCGGAACTGGTGGTACGCGGCTCGACCGCCTCGGCGCCCGGGGACCGCGGGCGTTCCTGAGCCGGTGCCCTCTGGGGGTCGCGGTCGTCCTTGAGGAGGAGTCGCGGGGGCGTTATCGCCACCTGTGGGCGTAGAAAGTGCGACCTGAACCCAACCGGGGGATGATCGGTGGTCGAAGGCTTTTCTGGCAGACTCTTCGCCTATGGGTGAGACCGTGACGACACTGGAAGGCCGGGAAAAGGCCACCGACCAGCCCGTCGCGGAGGAGAAGGCGGGTCACCACCTCCTGCGTCGTATGCGGGCCCCGCGTCGCCCCCGCCTCTGGTTCGAGATCCTCCTCATCGCCGTGAGTTACTGGACCTATTCCCTGATCCGCAACGCGGTGCCGGAGCAGAGACACGCCGCCCTGCGCAACGCGGACTGGATCTGGCGGATGGAACACCACCTCGGCATCGCGGTCGAGGAGTCGGTCAACCACGCCGTGAACTCGGTGACATGGCTGATCATCGGGATGAACTACTACTACGCGACACTGCACTTCGTGGTGACGCTCGGTGTTCTCGTCTGGCTGTACCGCCGCCATCCCGGCCGCTACGCCGCGGCCCGCCTCGCGCTCTTCGCGACCACGGCGGTGGCCCTGCTCGGCTACTACTTCTATCCGCTCGCGCCACCCCGGCTGATGACCGGCAACACCTTCGTGGACACGGTCACGGTGCACCAGACCTGGGGATCGATGGCCTCGGGCGACCTGAAGCACATGTCGAACCAGTACGCCGCCATGCCGTCCATGCACATCGGCTGGTCCCTGTGGTGCGGGCTGACCGTCTTCGCGCTGGCCTCCGCCCCGTGGGCCCGCGTCCTCGGCCTGCTCTACCCGGCGGCCACCCTCACGGTGATCGTGTCGACGGCCAACCACTTCTGGCTGGACGCGGTGGGCGGCATGCTCTGCCTCGCCTTCGGCTTCCTGGTGGCCCGCCTCTGGTACGGGACGTGGCCCTACCGGCTGCCGCAGTGGGTGCCGGACACCCGTACGGGGCGGACGCTGCCGGCGAAGACCTGAGCCGCGGGCTCCGCGCTCCCGCCGGGCGCGCTTTCCACCCCCGGGGAGTCCACGGTCCGTACGTCCCGGGCGTCACGCTTCCCGGGCGTCACACTTCCCGGGCGTCACACTTCCCCGGGGTCACGCTTCCCCGGGGTCACGCTTCCCCGGGGTCACGCTTCCCCGGGGTCACGCTTCCCCGGGGTCACGCTTCCCGGGCGTCACGCTCCGTAGAACAGCTCGTCCACGACGGCCCGGGCCCTGCGGGTGGTGCGCCGGTAGTCGTCCAGCATGTCCCCGACATGACCGGGGCCGTAGCCGAGGTAGCGGCCCACCGCGGCCAGCTCACGGCCGTCGGAGGGGAAGGTGTCACCGGCCCGCCCGCGCACCAGCATCACCGCGTTCCGTACGCGGGTGGCGAGGACCCAGGCCTCGTCCAGGGTGGCCGCGTCCTCCGTGGACAGCAGCCCGGCGGCGCGGGCGGCGGCCAGTGCCTCCCGGGTCCGGGTCGTCCTGAGGCCGGGCTCGGCCCAGCCGTGCCGGAGCTGGATGAGCTGGACCGTCCACTCCACGTCGGACAGCCCGCCCCGCCCGAGCTTGGTATGCAGGGTCGGATCGGCGCCGCGCGGCATCCGCTCCGACTCCATCCGCGCCTTCAGCCGCCGGATCTCCCGTACGGCCTCCTCGCCGAGCCCCTCCGCCGGGTACCGCAGCGGGTCGATCAGCTCGATGAACCGGCCGCCCAGGTCGGCGTCGCCCGCCACGACCTCCGCCCGCAGCAGCGCCTGCGACTCCCACACCAGCGACCAGCGCCGGTAGTACGCCTCGTACGACTTCAGCGTGCGCACCAGCGGCCCCGACTTGCCCTCCGGGCGCAGGTCGGCGTCGATCAGCAGGGGCGGGTCGGCGCTCGGGATCTGGAGGAGCCGGCGCATCTCGGACACCACGGCGTTCGCCGCCTTGGACGCCTCGTGCTCGTCCACGCCCTCGCGGGGTTCGTGCACGAAGAGGACGTCCGCGTCGGAGCCGTAGCCCAGCTCGTGGCCGCCGAAACGGCCCATGCCGATCACCGCGAACCGGGTCGGCAGGGTGTCCCCCCAGCCGTCGCGCACCACGGCCCGCAGGGTGCCGGCGAGCGTCGCCGCCGTCAGATCGGACACCGCGCCGCCGACCAGGTCGACCAGCGCGCCCTGGTCGGCGATGACCGGGGTCTCCTCGGTGCCGTAGGAGGCGATGATGTCCGTCGCGGCGGTACGGAACAGCTCCCGGCGCCGCACCCCGCGCGCCGCGGTCACCGCCTGTTCGCCGCCGTCCGCCCGGCGCACCGCGGCGAGGATCTCCTGTTCCAGATGGGCGCGGTCGCGTGGTTCGAGGCCGCCGCTCTCCCCGTCGCCGAGCAGCGCCACGGCCTCGGGCGCGCGCAGCAGCAGGTCGGGGGCGAGCCGGCCGGCCGACAGCACCCGGGCGAGGTTCTCGGCGGCGGCGCCCTCGTCCCTCAACAGCCGCAGGTACCAGGGGGTTTTGCCGAGCGCGTCGGAGACCTTCCGGAAGTTGAGGAGTCCGGCGTCGGGGTCGGCGGAGTCCGCGAACCAGCCCAACAGGACGGGCAGCAGGGTGCGTTGGATGGCGGCCTTGCGGGAGACGCCGGACGCCAGCGCCTCCAGGTGACGCAGGGCCGCGGCCGGGTCCGCGTAGCCGAGGGCGACGAGCCGCTCCCGGGCCGCACCGGGGCTCAACCGGGTCTCGCCGGGGGCGAGTTGGGCGACCGCGTCGAGCAACGGCCGGTAGAACAGCTTCTCGTGCAGCCGGCGCACCACGGAGGCGTGCCGTTTCCACTCCCGGTTCAGTTCCTTGACCGGGTCGACGCGCAGGCCGAGGGAGCGGCCGATGCGGCGCAGGTCGGCCTCGTCCTCCGGCACCAGGTGGGTGCGCCGGAGCCGGAAGAGCTGTATGCGGTGCTCCATCGAGCGCAGGAAGCGGTAGGCGTCGTCGAGCTGGACGGCGTCGGCGCGGCCCACGTAACCGCCGGCCGCGAGCGCCTTCAGGGCGTCCAGGGTGGTGCCGCTGCGCAGCGAGGTGTCGGCCCGGCCGTGCACCAACTGGAGGAGCTGCACGGCGAATTCGACGTCCCTGAGGCCGCCGGGGCCGAGCTTCAGCTCGCGTTCGATCTCGGCGGCCGGGATGTTCTCCACGACGCGGCGACGCATCTTCTGCACGTCGGCGACGAAGTTGTCCCGCTCGGCGGCCTGCCACACCAGCGGGGCGAGCGTGGCCACGTACTCCTCGCCGAGCGCCAAGTCCCCCGCCACCGGGCGGGCCTTGAGGAGCGCCTGGAACTCCCAGGTCTTCGCCCAGCGCTGGTAGTAAGCGAGATGGCTGCTGAGGGTGCGCACCAGCGGGCCGTTGCGGCCCTCGGGGCGCAGGTTGGCGTCGACCGGCCAGATGCTGCCCTCGACCGTCGTCTCGGAGCAGATGCGCATCAGGTGGGAGGCGAGCCGGGTGGCCGCCTGCACGGCCTTGGCCTCGTCGGCACCGTCCGTGCCCTCGGCGGCCTCCGCCACGAAGATGACGTCGACGTCGGACACGTAGTTCAGCTCGTGGCCGCCGGTCTTGCCCATCGCGATCACGGCGAGCCGGCACAGCGCGGCGTCGTCGGGGGCGGCGGCGCGGGCGATGGCGAACGCGGCGCGCAGGGTCGCGGTGGCGAGGTCCGCGAGTTCGGCGGCGGTCTGCGCGAGGTCGGTGGTGCCGCAGACGTCGCGGGCGGCGATGGAGAGCAGGCAGCGGCGGTAGGCGACGCGCAGCGCGACCGGGTCGTCGGCGCCGGCGAGCCCCGCCTCGAACTCGGCGACACCCGGGTGCAGGTCCTGCGCCTCGTAGGTGACCAGGGCCCGCCAGTCCCCGGGGTGCCGGGCGAGGTGGTCGCCGAGCGCCTCGGAGGCGCCGAGGACACCGAGGAGGCGGTCGCGCAGCGGCTTGGCGGCGATCAGGGTGTCGAGCAGTTCCCGGCGGGCCGCGTCCCCGTCCTGCGCCTCGACCAGCCGGACCAGTCCGAGCAGCGCCAGGTCGGGGTCGGCGGTGGCGCCGAGGGCCTCCAGGAGCACCGGGTCGGCCCTTATGGGCGCCAGTTCGGGGCCCTCCAGAAGACGTTCGGCCGCCGAGGGATCGGTGAAACCGTGCCGCAGCAGCCGCGTGAAGGTACTGCTCCTGCGCCCCGGCGCCGTCATCCCGGCCTCCCGTCGGATCGGACCCGCACCGCCTTCGGATCAAGGTCGTGCGAAGCGAGCCTAACCCCGGGTGGGCGGGGCTTGTCGTCTGGATCGGGGGACGTCCGAGGAGGCGGGGTGGGACGTGGGGGTGCGGCGCGGGGGTGGGAGGCAGGGGTGGGGCGCGGGGTGGGAGGCGGAGGTGGGGCGCGGGGGCGGGAGGCGGAGGTGGGGCGCCGGCCACGTCGGTGACGACAGCCGGCCGCAGGTGGGGGGCGCAGGCGCAGGTGGCGGGCGCGGGTGGCGGGCGGCGGGCGCAGGTGGGGGGAGCAGGCGCAGGTGGCGGGCGGCGGGCGCAGGTGGCGGGCGGCGCCGAGGGCAGCCGTTCACTTGCTCTTCACCTTGCCGGTTGGGGGACGTGGGCCCCGGGATTGTTGGCGTGTGCATGCTCTGTCCGCACCGCCGCCGTCGACACCCCCTCACCCCCTCACCTCACCCCCTCACCGGAGGTCTGCAGTGCCCGGCAGAAACGTGTACCGCCGCAGTCGTGCCGTCGTGGCATCGGCTCTCGCCTTCACCGCGGCAGCGGCCGGGGTCTGGACCGGCTTCGCCGGCTCTGCCCCCGCCCACGCGGCGGCGGCCGTCCCGACCCCGGACCACGTCGTGGTCGTGGTCTTCGAGAACCACGCGTACAGCCAGGTGATCGGCTCCTCCAGCGCTCCCTACATCAACTCGCTCAAGACCGGCGGAGCCAACCTCTCCCAGTCGTACGCCGAGACGCACCCGAGCCAGCCGAACTACTTCGCCCTGTTCTCCGGCTCCACGCAGGGGATCACGGACGACAGTTGCTACACCCCCGGCTTCTCCTCCGCCCCCAACCTCGCCTCCGAGCTGATCGCCAAGGGCAAGACCTGGGGCAGCTACAACGAGACGCTGCCCAGCCAGGGTTCGACCACGTGCAGCAGCGGCAACTACGCCCGCAAGCACAACCCCTGGTTCGGTTTCAGCAACGTACCCACGTCCAGCGCCAAGACGTTCGCCCAGTTCCCGACGGACTACTCGACGCTCCCCCAGGTCTCCTTCGTCGTCCCGAACCTGTGCAGCGACATGCACGACTGCTCGGTGTCCACCGGTGACACCTGGCTGAAGAACAACCTCGGCGCCTACGCCACCTGGGCCAAGACCCACAAGAGCCTGCTCGTCGTCACCTTCGACGAGGACAACCGCCTCGCCGGGAACAAGATCCCGACGGTGCTGTACGGCCAGCAGGTGACTCCGGGCTCCTCCTCGTCCACCACCTACAACCACTACGACCTGCTGCGCACGCTGGAGGACATGCACGGCCTCACGCACGCGGGCAACGCCGCCTCCGCCAAGGACATCACGGGTATCTGGACGTCCTGACATGTATGTAGCGGACAGTCGCGCCGTCGCTCCGGAGACCCCGGCGACGGCCCCGTCCGCGGACCGCGCCGCCCGGCCCAACGCCGGGCGGCGCCGTGCCGCGGTCGCGCCCACGGTGCTGGCCCTCGGCACGGTCAGCCTGATCACCGACGTCTCCTCCGAGATGGTGACGGCGGTGCTGCCCCTGTACCTGGTGGCGGGCCTCGGCCTGTCCCCGCTCGGCTTCGGGCTCCTCGACGGGATCTACAACGGCGTATCGGCCCTGGTCCGCCTCGTCGGCGGCCACCTCGCCGACCGGGGCGGGGGCCGCCACAAGTGGGTGGCGGGCGCCGGGTACGCGCTCTCGGCCGTCTGCAAGCCCCTGCTCCTGCTGGCGACGACGCTGACCCCCATCGGCCTGGTCCTCGCCGCCGACCGCACCGGCAAGGGCCTGCGCACCGCCCCGCGTGACGCGCTGATCTCCCTGTCGAGCACCCCGGAGAACCGCGGCCGCGCCTTCGGCGTCCACCGCGCGATGGACACGGCGGGCGCCCTGCTGGGCCCCCTCGTCGCGTTCCTGATCCTCCGCACCACCGTCGACGGCTACGACGCCGTGTTCACGGTGAGCTTCTGTGTCGCGGTGGTGGGGGTACTGGTGCTGGTGCTGTTCGTGCCGGGGGGTGGGGCGGCTGGGGCAGGCGCTGGTTCGGGGACCATCGCCGAAGCCGGAGCCGGCGCACGGGCCGGTGCCGAAGCCGAAGTCGGCGCACGGACCATCGCCGAAGCCGGAGTCGGCTCACGGACCGGTGCCGAAGCCGAAGCCGGCGCACGGACCGGTGCCGGTGCCGAAGCCGGAGCCGGCGCACAGGCCGGTGCCGAAGCCCGGCGCGGAGCCGCCGGCACACCCGGAGGGGAACCCGGGCGCCGGTCCGGCCGAAAAGCCGGCCCGGAGTCCGTCGTGCCGCCCGCCGCACCCCCCACGGGGGCCCCGACCGGTGCCGCACCCGAGGCACCAGCTACGAAACCCTCCGTCCCACGCCCCACCCTGCGCGCCGCCCTGGCCCTGCTCCACCGCCCGGAGCTGCGGCGCATAACCCTGTGCGCGCTGCTGCTCGGGCTCGCCACGGTCAGCGACTCCTTCGTGTTCCTGCTGCTCCAGCGGCGCCTGGGTGTGCCGGACCGCTGGTTCGCGCTGCTGCCCCTCGGTACCGCCGCCGCCTTCCTCCTTCTGGCCGTCCCGCTCGGCCGGCTCGCGGACCGGGCCGGCCGGTGGCGGGTGTTCCTCGGCGGCCACGGCGCCCTGCTCCTCGCGTACGCCCTGCTGCTCAGCTCCTGGCAGGGCGCGGCGGCGGCCTGTGCCGTCCTGCTCCTGCACGGCGGGTTCTACGCGGCGACCGACGGCGTCCTGATGGCCGCCGCCTCGGACAGCGTGCCGCGCGAGCTGCGCTCCTCCGGGCTCGCGCTGGTCCAGACGGGTCAGGCGCTGGCCCGTTTCGTGTGCTCGCTCGGCTTCGGCGCCGCGTGGACGGCGTGGGGAGACCGGACGGCGCTCACGGCGTCGGCCGTCCTGCTCGCCCTGTGCGTCGCCTTCGCCCTGAGCCTCCGCCCGGTCCGCCCGGCCACCTCACCCACCCCGACCGCCCCCTCGGAAAGCCTCGTATGACACCGCTGACAGCGCGCAACCGCGTCCTGGTCCTGGTCTGTGCCCTGCTCGTCCTGGCGGGCGTGGCGGTGGCGTCCGTGCTGCACGCCTCGGCGCGCGCGGACCGCCGGAACCAGGCCCGGCCGGGCGGGCCCCGGATCACCGCCGGGCCGGTGTCCCTGACCGACTCCCGGCGGCTGGTGTTCCGCAACATGGCGTGGGGCCCGCACCGCGACGAGCTGACGTCCGTCCCGGCGTCGGGCCCCTCGGGCCCGCGCGTCGCGTCGAAGGTCAAGTGCCTGCGTTTCTACGCCGCTTCGGGCACCGGCGTGTGCCTCCAGGCGGCGCACGGCACGGTCCAGGACACCTACCGGGCGGTGATCCTGGACGCCGGGCTGCACGAGCGGGCGCGCTACGACGTGCCGGGGATTCCGTCCCGGGCCCGGGTGTCGCCCAGCGGGAGGTACGCGGCCTGGACGGCGTTCGTCGGCGGCGACTCGTACGCGGGCACGAACTTCTCGACGCGGGCGGCGATCGTGGACACGCGTACGGGGAAGCTGACGCCCTCGCTTGAGGCGTACCGGGTGATCAAGGACGGCCGGACCTACCACGCGGCGGACGTGAACTTCTGGGGTGTGACGTTCGCTTCGGACGACCGCACCTTCTACGCCACGATGGCCACGCACGGCTCGACGTACCTGGTCCGCGGCGATCTGCCCACCCGCACGGTCACCACCGTGCACACCAACGTCGAGTGCCCGTCCCTCTCCCCCGACGGCACGCGTATCGCCTACAAGAAACGCGTCAAGGGCCTTCCGGCGGACGCCCCGTGGCACCTGTACGTCCTCGACCTGCGCACGGGCCACGAGACAGCCCTGTCGGAGTCCCGCAGCGTCGACGACCAGGCGGTCTGGCGCGACGACCACACCCTGGTCTACGCCCTCCCCGGCGACTACGGCGCCGACCTCTACACAACCCCGTCCGACGGCACGGGCACCCCGCACCGCATCAGCACGGCGGCGGTATCCCCCGCCTACATCAACTGACCGCCCCCGCAAGGCCGGAATCACCTGGCGTCTGCCGATGAGGACGGCGCCGAAACGCCCACCGCCGCCCGGCAGCTCGCGCGACGAGTCGGAGGACATGCCGCGGGAGGTGACGCTCAGATCCGACCACTTGGCAACGATCACACCTACGAGGACAACGGCAGACGTGGTGGGCAAGACGGCGAATGGCGGTCTTTCCCAAGCCTGAGGGCCCCCGGTCCTCGACCGGGGGCCCTCTCGCAGCAGACAGTGAACCGCCCTGGCCTGCGCCTACAGCACCGGCAGGTTCTTCCGCAGCTCGAAAGCGGTCACCTCGCTGCGGTACTCCTCCCATTCCGACTTCTTGTTGCGGAGGAAGAAGTCGAAGACGTGTTCGCCGAGGGTTTCGGCGACGAGTTCGCTGCGTTGCATCAGGGCCAGGGCCTCGCCCAGGTTCTGGGGGAGGGGCTCGATGCCCATCGCGCGGCGTTCCGCGTCGGAGAGGGCCCAGACGTCGTCGTCGGCGCCCGGCGGGAGTTCGTAGCCCTCCTCGATGCCCTTCAGGCCCGCGGCGAGCAGCAGCGCGTACGCCAGGTAGGGGTTCGCGCCCGAGTCGATCGAGCGGACCTCGACCCGCGCCGAGCCGGTCTTGCCGGGCTTGTACATCGGGACGCGGACCAGCGCGGAGCGGTTGTTGTGGCCCCAGCAGATGTACGAGGGGGCCTCGCCGCCGGCGCCCGCCGTGCGCTCCGAGCCGCCCCAGATGCGCTTGTAGGAGTTGACCCACTGGTTGGTCACCGCGGAGATCTCCGCGGCGTGCTTGAGCAGGCCGGCGATGAAGGAGCGGCCGACCTTGGAGAGCTGGTACTCGGAGCCGGACTCGTAGAACGCGTTCCGGTCGCCCTCGAAGAGGGAGAGGTGGGTGTGCATACCGCTGCCCGGGTACTCCGAGAACGGCTTCGGCATGAAGGTGGCCTGCACCCCCTGCTCCAGCGCGACCTGCTTCATGATCAGCCGGAAGGTCATGATGTTGTCGGCCGTGGACAGCGCGTCGGCATAGCGCAGGTCGATCTCCTGCTGGCCGGGGGCGCCCTCGTGGTGGCTGAACTCGACCGAGATGCCCATCGACTCCAGCATCGTGATGGCCTGGCGCCTGAAGTCCTGGCCCACGTTCTGCGGGGTGTGGTCGAAGTAGCCCGAGTTGTCCGCGGGGGTGGGCCGCGAGCCGTCCAGCGGGCGGTCCTTCAGCAGGAAGAACTCGATCTCGGGGTGGGTGTAGAAGGTGAAGCCCAGGTCGGACGTCTTGGCGAGAGCGCGCTTGAGGACGTAGCGCGGGTCCGCGAAGGACGGGGAGCCGTCGGGCATCAGGATGTCGCAGAACATCCGGGCCGTGCCGGGGGCCTCGGCGCGCCAGGGCAGCACCTGGAAGGTGCCCGGGTCCGGCTTGGCGATCATGTCCGACTCGTAGACGCGGGCGAAGCCCTCGATGGCGGAGCCGTCGAAGCCGATGCCCTCGTCGAAGGCCTGTTCCAGCTCGGCCGGGGCCACGGCCACCGACTTCAGGAAGCCGAGCACGTCCGTGAACCACAGACGTACGAACCGGATGTCACGCTCCTCCAGCGTCCGGAGCACGAACTCCTGCTGCTTGTCCATCTTCCGCTTCCACCCATCCTTGCTGGTCAGGCCGCCTGCTCCCACGCCTCGGAGACGATCGGGGCACCTGAGCATCCCACCACAACACCGTTTCGTGCGCGTTGCGGACCTTGATCGGCCGGGCGACCCCGGTCTGAACGCCTCGCGTACGGGAGGTGTCCTGCTCCGGTGCCCATACTGCCTGCTCACGGACGCACCCGTAAGGGCCGCCCCTCCCCCGCTCCCCGGGCGCCGGGGCGGACCGGCTTCCGGCACCCGGCCCCGTACCGCTTCGGCCAATTCCGCGACCTCGCCGCCGGGGGCGCACCCTTCCCGATTACGATCAGCGCACCGACCGTCCGTCCCGTCCGCCCCATCCTCATAAGGACTCACCATGGGTTCCGCCAAGAACACCGCCACCGCGTCGCGCAAGGCCCGTATAGAGGAGCTGCGCCGCGTCGAGCGGGCGCGTGCCCGGCGCAACCGGATCCTGGTGATCGCCGCGAGCGTGGTCGTCGTCGCCGGTCTGGCCGTCGGCGGTGTCGTGCTCGTCCGCTCGCAGTCCGACGGCTCCGACGGCTCCGACGGCTCCGACGGCAAGAACGCGGCGGGCGAGGTGAAGCAGGCCTCGGGGCACTTCGAGACGGGCGCGGACGGCGTCAAGACCTGGAAGGGCACGCTGGCGCGCAACCACGTCACCAAGTCCGTGGCCTACCCGATGGAGCCCCCGGTCGGCGGTGACCACAACCAGGTCTGGATGAACTGCAACGGCGACGTGTACACCAAGGCCGTCGACAACATGAACGCCGTGCACTCGCTGGAGCACGGCGCCGTGTGGGTGACGTACAACGGCAAGGCGTCCGCGGCGGACGTGAAGGCGCTCGCGGCGAAGGTCAAGAAGACCCCGTACACGCTGATGAGCCCCGTCGCGGACCAGAAGGACCCGATCATGCTGAGCGCCTGGGGCAAGCAGCGCACGGTGACGAGCGCGTCGGACAAGAACGTCGACGCGTTCTTCTCGGAGTTCGTGCAGGGCAAGCAGACGCCCGAGCCGGGTGCCGCCTGCACCAACGGCCTCGCGCGGTGAGGCACGCCGGGTGGGTCGCGGGCGGCGCGGCGGCCGTGCTGGTCGCCGCCGGGGCGATCACCTACGCGGTGGCCGACGGCGACGACTCCGGGTCGCGGGCGCCCGCCGCCGACTCCGCGGACGCGGGCTTCGCCCGGGACATGGCGGTCCACCACCAGCAGGCCGTCGAGATGTCGTACATCGTGCGTGACCGCACCAAGGACGTGGATGTGCGGCGGCTCGCGTACGACATCGCGCAGACGCAGGCCAACCAGCGGGGCATGCTGCTCGGCTGGCTCGACCTGTGGGAGCTGCCGAAGGTGTCCGCCGACCCGCCGATGACCTGGATGGGCATGGGCGACATGGCCTCCGGCAAGGACGGTTCGCTGATGCCGGGCATGGCCACCAACACCGAGATGAAGCGGCTCGGCACGCTCGACGGGAAGCGGGCCGAGGTCTTCTACCTCCAGCTCATGACGGCCCATCACCAGGGCGGTATCCACATGGCCGAGGGCTGTGTCGAGAAGTGCGCGGTGGGGGTGGAGAAGCGGCTCGCGCGGGGCATGGTGGCCTCGCAGCAGTCGGAACTCGACCTGATGGCCGACCTCCTGAAGCAGCGGGGCGCGAAGCCGCGGACGTAGGGCATGTCGTCTGGATCATGTGGCGGGTCGCGGGGCAGGGCACGCCCTTGGTAGCAGCCAGACCGAGGGAAAACCCTCGACCTGGCGCGGGAAGATCCATCAAACCACCCCAAACACCCGTGAATCACGGCCACTTGGGGTTTCCTTGGTACTTTCATTCCCCTGGCATGAACGGTTCATCGAAAGAGTGGCCCCCATCTGTGATCCATTCCCCTCGCCCTGGCAGGGCGTGGGATCCCACGTGGTTCACCGACCAACCACTACATGCGACGAACCGCATCGCAGGGGGCTCTATGAGATCCAACCGCGCCACCGCGCGCGCCGGAGTGAGCTTGGCAGCAACACTGCCGCTGCTCGCCGGTGCGCTGGCGTTCGGCATACCCGCGGCCCACGCCGCGGACGGGCCGAGCCGCGACACGCTCGCGGGCACCAAACCCGCGTGGGCCACCTCCACGGCCGACAAGGGCGCCGCCTCGAACGGCTCCCAGGTCTCGGCCCGGGTCTACCTGGCCGGCCGGGACGCCAAGGGTCTGGCCGCGTACGCCAGGTCCGTGTCGGACCCGAACTCGGCCTCGTACGGCAAGTACCTGAGCGCCAAGAAGACGCAGGCACGTTTCGGCGCCACCAAGGCGCAGGTCGCCGCGGTGACCTCGTGGCTGCGTTCCGCGGGCCTGAAGGTCACCGGCACCACGCAGCACTACGTCTCCGTCACCGGTGACGTGGCCGCCGCCGAGAAGGCGTTCGGCACCCAGCTCCACAACTTCACCAAGGGCAAGAAGACCTACCGCGCGCCGTCGAAGGCGGCCTCCGCGCCGGCTTCCCTGAAGGGCGCCGTCCTGACCGTCACCGGCCTGGACAACGCCCCGCACAAGGCGCGGCACGCGGACCAACTGCCCCCGCCGGACGCGGTGTTCAAGAACGCCGGGCCGTTCTCCTCGTACTACGGCTCGAAGACCGCGAGCGGTCTGCCCTCGGCCTACGGGAAGAAGATCCCGTACGCCGTGCAGGGGTACACCGGCAAGCAGCTCCGTGCCGCGTACGGCGCGGGCAGCCGTACCGGCAAGAACGTCCGGGTCGCCATCACGGACGCGTACGCCTCGCCGACCATCGCCTACGACGCGGCCACCTACGCCAAGAAGCACGGTGACGCGAAGTACTCGACCAGCCAGCTCCGTCAGGTGCTGCCGGCCAAGTACACGAAGACCGAGGAGTGCGGGGCGGCCGGCTGGTACGGCGAGGAGACCCTCGACGTCGAGGCCGTGCACGCCGTCGCGCCGGGCGCGAGCATCACGTACGTGGGTGCCGCCTCCTGCTACGACGACGACCTGCTCGACTCGCTCAGCAAGATCGTCGACGGGCACCTGGCCGACATCGTCTCCAACTCCTGGGGCGACATCGAGGCCAACCAGACCCCGGACCTCGCCGCGGCCTACGACCAGGTCTTCCAGTTCGGCGCGGTCGAGGGCATCGGCTTCTACTTCTCCTCCGGTGACAACGGCGACGAGGTCGCCAACACCGGCGTGAAGCAGGTCGACACCCCGGCCAACTCGGCGTGGGTGACGGCGGTCGGCGGTACCTCGCTGGCGGTCGGCAAGGGCGACAAGTATCTGTGGGAGACCGGCTGGGGCACCAAGAAGGCCAACCTGTCGACCGACGGGAAGAGCTGGACCGGGTTCCCGGGCGCGTTCACCTCGGGCGCCGGCGGCGGCACCAGCAAGACCGTGGCGGAGCCCTATTACCAGAAGGGTGTCGTCCCGAACAAGCTGGCCAAGGCGAACAACGCCGCGGGCAACCGGGTCGTCCCCGACATCGCGGCGATCGCCGACCCCAACACCGGTTTCAAGGTCGGCCAGACGCAGACCTTCCCGGACGGGACGGAGCAGTACAGCGAGTACCGCATCGGCGGCACCTCGCTCGCCGCTCCGGTGATCGCGGCCGTCCAGGCGCTCGCCCAGGAGGCGCGCGGCGGCAAGGCGATCGGTTTCGCCAACCCGTCGATCTACGCCAAGGCCGGATCGAAGGCGTACCACGACGTCACGGACAACCCCACGGGGACCGGACTCGCCGTGGCGCGTGTGGACTTCGCGAACGGTATCGACGCGACGGGCGGTCTGCTCACCTCGGTGCGCACCCTCGGCGCGGACAGCTCGCTGAAGGCCGTGAAGGGCTACGACGACGTCACCGGCGTGGGCTCCCCCGCCCCGGGCTACGTCAACTCGTACAGCCGTCACTGACCGGCTCGTACAGCCGTCACTGACCGGCTCGTACAGCCGCCGCTGACGGGCTCGTACCGCCGTCACCGACCGGCGTTCACCCGCGATGCGCTCGCCTCTCCAGGGAGGCGGGCGCATCGCGCGTTCCGTGGGCTCCATGCCCCGCCGGCCGGCCGTCCGGCGTGTGCCGGGGACGTGGCCCACCGGCCACCCCCACGCCATCGCGTCGCTCTGACGATTACACTGTCCGGGTGCCTCCTCTGAACTTCCGGTCGCTCTATCAGCACGGCTTCGCGCGCGTCGCCGCCTGTACGGGTCACACCGCCATCGCGGACCCGCACGCCAACGCCGAGTCGGTCCTGCGCCAGGCGCGCAGATGTGCCGACGAGGGGGTCGCCGTCGCCGTCTTCCCGGAGCTGGGGCTCTGCGGCTACTCGATCGAGGACCTGCTGCTCCAGGACGCGCTGCTCGACGAGGCCGAGAAGGCGCTCCAGGTAGTGGTGGCCGGGTCGGCGGACCTGCTGCCGGTGCTGGTCGTGGGCGCCCCGCTGCGCCACCGCAACCGGCTCTACAACTGCGCGGTGGTCGTGCACCGCGGCCGGGTCCTCGGCGTCGTCCCCAAGTCGTACCCGCCGAACTACCGGGAGTTCTACGAGCGCCGGCAGATCGCCGCTGGCGACGACGAGCGCGGCGGCACGATCCGGGTCGGCGGACAGTCCGTGCCCTTCGGCGTGGACCTGCTGTTCGCCGCCGAGGACGTCCCCGGCCTGGTGCTGCACGCGGAGATCTGCGAGGACATGTGGGTGCCGGTGCCGCCGAGCGCCGAGGCGGCCCTCGCGGGCGCCACCGTGCTCGCCAACCTCTCCGGCAGCCCGATCACCGTCGGCCGGGCCGAGGACCGCAAGCTGATGTGCCGCTCGGCCTCCGCCCGCGGCATCGCCGCCTACGTCTACGCGGCGGCCGGCCTCGGCGAGTCGACCACCGACCTGTCCTGGGACGGGCAGACCATGATCTACGAGAACGGGGCGCTGCTGGCCGAGTCGGACCGCTTCCCGCTCGACGACCGGTTCTCGGTGGCGGACGTCGACCTCGACCTGCTGCGCCAGGAGCGGATGCGGACCGGCAGCTTCGACGACAACCGGCGTACGCACGCGGCCCGCACCGCCGATTTCCGGACGCAGTCGTTCCGGCTCGACCCGCCGGCCGGCGACCTGGGCCTGCGGCGCCGCGTCGAACGCTTCCCGTTCGTGCCGGCGGACCCCGACCGGCTGGCCCAGGACTGCTACGAGGCCTACAACATCCAGGTCGCGGGCCTTCAGCAGCGGCTCGCGGCGATCGGCGGCCCGAAGGTCGTCATCGGGGTGTCCGGCGGGCTCGACTCCACGCACGCGCTGATCGTCGCCGCCCGCGCGATGGACCGGGCGGGCCGGCCGCGCGCCGACATCCTCGCCTTCACCCTGCCCGGCTTCGCCACCAGCGACCACACCAAGGGCAACGCGCACGAGCTGATGCGTTCCCTCGGCGTCACCGCGGCCGAGCTGGACATCACGCCGACCGCCCGGCTGATGCTCCAGGAGATGGAGCACCCCTTCGCCGCCGGCGAGCCCGTGTACGACGTGACCTTCGAGAACGTGCAGGCAGGGCTGCGCACCGACTACCTGTTCCGGCTCGCCAACCAGCGCGACGGCATCGTGCTCGGCACCGGCGACCTCTCGGAGCTGGCGCTCGGCTGGTCCACGTACGGCGTGGGCGACCAGATGAGCCACTACAACGTCAACTCGGGTGTGCCGAAGACGCTGATCCAGCATCTGATCCGCTGGGTCATCGGCACCGGGCAGTTCGGCGAGGAGACCGGCCGGACGCTCTCCGCGATCCTCGACACGGAGATCAGTCCTGAGCTGGTGCCGGGCGAGGAGCTGCAGTCCACGGAGTCGAAGATCGGCCCGTACGCGCTGCACGACTTCACCCTCTTCCACGTGCTGCGCTACGGGTTCCGGCCCTCGAAGATCGCCTTCCTGGCCTGGCACGCCTGGCACGACCCGGAGGCGGGCGCCTGGCCGCCCGGCTTCCCCGCCGCCGACCGGGTCGCCTACGACCTGCCGGAGATCCGGCGCTGGCTGGAGGTGTTCTGCCGCCGCTTCTTCGGGTTCGCGCAGTTCAAGCGCTCCGCCATGCCGAACGGGCCGAAGGTCTCGGCCGGCGGCTCGCTCTCCCCGCGCGGTGACTGGCGCGCGCCGTCGGACAGCTCGGCCCGCACCTGGCTCCGCGACCTGGCCCGCTTCGACCTGCCGGGGGCGGAGGACTGACCTCCCGGCCTCCGGGGGCCGACCTCCTCAAAGGCCTCCCCGGGCCCCGCCGGGGCGGTGGAAAGTACGGCCGCGGCGGGGCGAAGAGCGCCGTTCAGCGGCGCAGTGCCTCCGGCCGGTCGGGGACGCCCGTGGCGACGACCCGCGCGTGCCCGGCCGCCGGCCGCTCCGTACGGCCGCGGTCCACCGCGTACGCCGTCCCCGCCACCGCGATGCCGAGGACCGCGAGCCCGGCTCCGGCGAGGGCCGGTGCCGTCGTGCCGAAACCGGCGGCCAGGGCGAGGCCGCCGATCCAGGCGCCGCCCGCGTTCGCGAGGTTGAAGGCGGCCTGGTTGGCGGAGGAGGCGAGGGACGGGGCCGCCGCGGCCTTCTCCATGACCATGAGCTGGAGCGGCGAGCCGGTGACGAAGGCCGCCGCGCCGAGCGCGGTGACGCCGACGGCGGCGCTCCACTGGGCGCCCATGAGGACCGGGAACAGTGCGAGGACCACGGCCAGCGAGAGCAGGCCGCCGAAGAGCGTGCCGCGCAGCGAGTGGTCCGCGAGCCGCCCGCCGAGCAGGTTGCCCGCGGTCGCGCCGACCCCGAAGAGCGCCAGCAGCAGGGTGACGCTGCCCTCGGCGTATCCGGCGGAGTCGGTGAGCATGGGCGTGATGTAGCTGTAGGCGGAGAAGAGCGCGCCGAAGCCGGCGACGGTCGTGCCGAGGGCGAGCCAGACGGGCAGCGAGCGCAGCGCGGTCAGCTCACCGCGCAGGCCGCCCTCGGGGGCGTGCGCGCGGTCGTGCGGGATCAGCAGGAACAGGGCGGCGATGGCGGCGACGCCGATCACGCTGACACCGAGGAAGGTGGCGCGCCAGCCCAGGTGCTGCCCCATGGCCGTGGCGACGGGGACGCCGGCGATGTTCGCGACGGTCAGGCCGAGGAACATCAGCGACACGGAGCGGGCCTTGCGCTCGGGGGCGACCAGACCGGTGGCGACGACGGCGCCGACGCCGAAGAAGGCGCCGTGCGGCAGGCCGCTGACGAAGCGGGCGGCGAGCAGCCAGTGGTGGTCGGGGGCAAACGCGGAGAGCGCGTTGCCCGCGACGAAGAGGCCCATCAGGGCGATGAGGACCGTGCGGCGGGACATCCGGGCGGTGGCCGCCGCGAGCAGCGGGGCGCCGATCACGACGCCGAGCGCGTACGCGGAGACGAGGTGTCCCGCGGTCGGTATGGATATGCCCAGGTCGTCGGCGACGTCGGGCAGCAGCCCCATCATGACGAACTCGGTGGTGCCGATGCCGAAGGCGCCCACGGCGAGGGCGAGCAGGGCCAGGGGCATGAGATGCCTTTCGGGAGAGAGGGGAAGTGAAGTACGGGGTCCGTGCGGGCGTGCGGGCGTGCGGCGATACGAGCGGAGGGGCCCCGGGGGGAGCCGGGGGGCTTGTCAGGTGCGGCGGGCGGGGTCGGTGTGGGCTCGTCGCGTGCGACGGGTGAGGGGTCGGTGCGATGAGTGAGGTCGGTGCGGCTCGTGAGGCGTACGGGGACACGGGCGCGCACGTTGGTGACCCGCACCCACGGGTGTGGGTGCGGGTCTCTGACCGAAGCTTAAGTTCAGCCGGTGAACAAAGTCTGCCCGGCCCAGTATTCCAGGAGGTTAAGAGGCGGTTGCGCTCAGCTTGACGCGGGCGGCGACCGGGAGGTGGTCGCTGCCGGTCTCGGGCAGGGTCCACGAGGTGACCGGCTCGACGCCCCGGACCATGATCTGGTCGATGCGGGCCATCGGGAAGGACGCCGGCCAGCTGAAGCCGAAGCCGGTGCCCGCCGCGCCCTGGGTGGAGCGCATCTGGGCGGTGACGGCGTTCAGGGCACGGTCGTTCATCGTGCCGTTGAGGTCGCCGAGCAGGACGACCTGCCGGACCGGCTCGTCGGCGATGGCCTCGCCCAGCGCGTCCGCGCTCGTGTCGCGCTGCCGGGCGGTGAACCCGGCCTCCATCTTCACGCGCACCGAGGGCAGGTGGGCGACGTACACGGCGACGTGGCCGGCCGGCGCGGACACGGTCGCCCGCATGGCGCGCGTCCAGCCCAGCTTGATGTCCACCGGCCGTGCGCCGCTGAGCGGGTACTTGCTCCACAGCCCGACGGTGCCCTGCACCGAGTGGTACCGGTACGTCGAGGCGAGCGCCCGCTCGTACACCGGTACGGCCGACGCGGTCAGCTCCTCCAGGGCCAGCACGTCGGCGCCGGAGGCGGCCACGTCACGGGCGGTGCCGGAGGGGTCGGGGTTGTCGGCGTTGACGTTGTGGGTGGCGACGGTGAGGTTCCCGCCGCCCTCGGTCTTGTCGGTGAGCAGTCCGCCGAAGAGGTTCAGCCAGACGACCGCGGGCAGCAGCACGGCGATGAGGGCGGTCGCGGACCTGCGCAGCACGGCGAGCACCAGCAGGACCGGGACGAGGAGTCCGGCCCAGGGCAGGAAGGTCTCGGTGAGGCTGCCCAGGTTGCCGATCCGGTTGGGGATCTGCGCGTGCGTGAACATCACCAGGGTGAGCAGGAGGGCGATCGCGGCGAGGATCAGGCCGCGCCGCCAGATGCCGCGGTCGCCGCGCCAGCCGTCGAACAGGCGCCGGACCCGGGAACCTCTGCGGTCCGGCCCCTGGCCGCCGCTGCCCGTCTCCGTCATATACGCCTGCGCCATACCGTCGCCTCACAAACTGCCGTGCGCACCGTCTGCCCCTCGGCTACGACCCTAGGGGATGTTCGGTGTCGTTCTCGCCGTCCGGGACGGCCGTACAGGCAAGGGGACGTTCAAGTTCGTCTCCGGAGTTCCGGCCGAAGCCCCGTGACGTGCCCTCTGTGACGAAACGCGCACATTCGCACCGTCAGAAACCCGCCGGTTCACGGCACGCCGGTTCACGGCACGCCGGTTCGCGGGGCACCGGTGTCGCGGGAGGCCGGTTCACGGCCCGGTGGGGCGCAGGCCCTCCAGCAGGGTGTCGACGACCTGTTCGGCCAGGCCTTCGGGCAGGTCGGCGGCGGGGCGCAGCACGGTCCGTACGAGCAGGGGGCCGACGAACATGTCGTTGAGCAGCTCGATGTCGATGTCGTCGCGGAGTTCGCCGTTCTGCTGGCCGCGGCGCAGCACCTCGCAGCCGAGCCGGCGCCGGGGGGCGATGACCATGGCGTCGTAGGCGGCCCAGAGTTTGGGGTTGCTCTTCATCTGGGCGTGCACGTTGTGCAGGATCGCGGAGGAGCGGCTGACCAGGCCGCGGCGGCGCAGTGACTCCAGCAGGATCACGAGGTCGTCGCGCATGGAGACGCCGGGGAGTTCGGGGTCCTGGGGTTCGGCGGCGCGCATGACGTCGACGAACAGCTCGTCCTTGCCGTTCCAGCGGCGGTAGATGGTGGCCTTGCCGACGCCGGCGGTGCGGGCGAGCCGCTCGATGGAGATGTCCCCGAGCGGAACTCCCTCTTCCAGCAGCTTCATCACGCCCTCGATGATGGCGCGCTCCACGGCCTCGCTGCGGGGCCTTCCCCGGTTGGGGCACCCCTGCCTGTCCCGGCTCTCCGGGCTGTGCGCGAGGCTCACGTCGAACTCCGTTCCCATCGTTGACCTGCTGCCATTGTCCCCCGGTGGGCGACGGGGGCGGGCACCCGGTGCCGGGTGCCCGCCGCCGCGTACGGCGTGCTCAGTCCCGTTCCGCCCGCTGTCCGCTCTGTCCGGGGGCGGCGGTGACCAACTCGGCCTCGTCGCCGCCCTTTTGACCGGCCGGCGGGCGGCCCGGCAGGAACACGGCGACGACCACCGCGCCGATGACGGCGACGCCCGCGCCGCACAGGGCGGTGACGTGCATGGCGTGCAGGAAGGCGTCGTTGGCGGGGGTGACGAGGGCCTGGCCCCGCGGTCCGAGCTTGGCGGCGACGCCGAGGGTGGCCTCGATGGACTCGCCCGCGGTGTGCCGCAGCGGGGCCGGGACGAGGGTGAGCTTGTCCTCGATGCCGTTGCGGTAGGCCGTGGAGAGCACGGAGCCGAGGACGGCGATGCCGAGGGCGCCGCCGACCTGGCGGAAGGTGTTGCTGAGCGCGGACGCGGAGCCCGCCTTCTCGCGGGGCAGCGCCTGCATGATGACGACGCTGGTCGGGGTCATGATGTGCGCCATGCCGGTGCCCATCAGGAAGAAGATGACCTCCAGGAGCCAGAGCGGCGTGTCGGCCTCCAGCGTGGCGAACGCGGCGAGCATCGCGGCGATGAGCACGAGCCCGCCGGTGCAGGTGGCGCGGTTGCCGAAGCGGTCGACGACCAGCCGGGCGCGGGGCGCGAAGATGATCTGCGCGGCGGCCAGCGGGAGCATCAGCAGGCCGGTCTGGAGCGGCGAGTAGCCCCGTACGCTCTGGGTGTAGAAGACCGAGAAGAACGTGACGCCCATGAGCGCGAAGAAGACCAGCGCGATGGCGGAGATGGCCGCCGAGAAGACCTTGTTCTGGAAGTACGTGACGTCGATCGACGGGTGGTCGCTGCGCTTCTCGAAGACGACGAAGCCGACGAGGACCGCGAGTCCGGCGCCGATGGTCGCGAGGACCTGCGGGTCGGTGAAGTCGGCGAGCTGGCCGCCCTTGATGATGCCGTAGACGAGCAGGACGAGGCCGACGACCGACAGGACGACGCCGATCGGGTCGAGGCGGCCCGGGTTCGGGTCGCGGGAGTCGGGGACCAGCCAGACCATCAGGGCGATCGCGAGGATCACGATGGGCACGTTGATCAGGAAGACCGAGCCCCACCAGAAGTGGTCGAGCAGGACACCGCCGGTGATCGGGCCGATGGCGATGGCGAGGCCGACGCCGCCGGCCCAGATGCCGATGGCCTTGGGCTGCTCGTCGCGTTCGAACACGTTCATCAGGACGGCGAGGGTCGCGGGCATCACGAAGGCGGCGCCGAAGCCCATGAGGGCGCGGAAGACGATGAGCTGGACGGGCGAGCCGGACTCGGCGGCCAGCGCGGAACCGATGCCGAACACGGCCAGACCGGCGAGCAGGACCTTCTTGCGGCCGAGCCGGTCGCCGAGCAGCCCCGCGGTGAACAGGAGTCCGGCGAAGACCAGGGTGTAGGCGTTGATGGCCCACTCCAGCTCGCCCTGGGTGGCGCCGAGGCCGGTGGGCGGCGGGGTCGAGATCGTCTTGATCGCGACGTTCAGGATGGAGTTGTCGAGCACCACGATCAGCAGGCTGAGCATGAGCACGCCGAGGATCGCCCAGCGACGCCGGTGCACCGCCTCGGGCACGCGCCGGTCGGACGGAGGAGCGGAAGTTGTCATGACGTCCACCCTAGGCTCAATTCGATACGGCACCGTATCGTATCGGAAAGCCTTTACGCAGAACTTACGAAAGGGGCCGGCGCCGGGCGTGACGGGGGAGACATCCCGGGCGGCGGGGCCGGTCTAGCCGGGCGGGGCGGGAGGTGCCACCATGGGGGGTGATCCGGGGACGCCGTCAGGGCGCCTCGAGATGACAGAAGGAGCCGTTGCGATGACGCAGCTTTCGGCTGCCCCGACACAGCCCGCGGAAGGTGCCCTCAAGGCCACCGACACCAGCAGGGCGCTGTACGGGGGCAAGAGCACCCGCCGTATCACGGTGCGCGACATCACCGCCGCCAAGGAGCGCGGCGAGAAGTGGCCCATGCTGACCGCCTACGACGCGATGACCGCGTCCGTCTTCGACGAGGCCGGCATCCCGGTCATGCTCGTCGGCGACTCGGCCGGCAACTGCCACCTGGGGTACGAGACCACCGTCCCCGTCACCCTGGACGAGATGACGATGCTGTCCGCCGCCGTCGTCCGGGGCACCAGCCGCGCCCTGATCGTCGGCGACCTGCCCTTCGGCTCCTACCAGGAGGGCCCGGTGCAGGCGCTGCGCTCGGCGACCCGGCTGGTGAAGGAGGCGGGGGTCGGCGCGGTCAAGCTGGAGGGCGGCGAGCGCTCGCACCGCCAGATCGAGCTGCTGGTGGAGTCCGGCATCCCGGTGATGGCGCACATCGGCCTCACCCCGCAGTCCGTGAACTCCATGGGCTACCGCGTACAGGGCCGGGGCGAGGAGGCCGCGCAGCAGTTGCTGCGGGACGCCAAGTCCGTGCAGGACGCCGGCGCCTTCGCCGTCGTGCTCGAACTGGTCCCGGCGGAGCTGGCCGCCGAGGTGACGCGGACGCTGCACATCCCGACCGTGGGCATCGGCGCGGGCGCCGAGACCGACGCGCAGGTCCTGGTGTGGACCGACATGCTCGGCCTGACCGGCGGCAAGGTGCCGAAGTTCGTCAAGAAGTACGCCGATCTGCGCCAGGTCATGGGCGACGCGGCCCGGTCGTTCGCGGAGGACGTGGTCGGCGGGACGTTCCCGCTGGACGAGCACTCCGTCCACTAACCCCGGCCAGGCCCCCCGAGCCACTGCGGCACCAAGGCAACCCGCCGATCTTCCCCCGTCGGCGGGTTGCCGCCTTTTCCCGGGTATCGCCATCCTCTGTCGGTCGAGTGTCGGCGACATATCGGTAGCGGTCGGTGGGCTGTAGGCGTCCTGTCGGTCGTTTGTCGGTGGCGCCTGACACCTTGGTGGGCATGACGCGAATCGACAACACGCCCCGGCAAGCTGCGACCGGCCGCAGCGCCGTCACCGTACGGGGACTGGTCAAGCACTACGGCGAGACCAAGGCGCTGGACGGCGTCGACCTGGACGTCCGCGAGGGCACCGTCCTCGGCGTACTGGGCCCCAACGGCGCTGGCAAGACCACCCTCGTCCGCTGCCTGTCCACCCTCATCACCCCGGACGCCGGGCAGGCCACGGTCGCCGGTTACGACGTACTGAAGCAGCCCCGGCAGCTCCGCCGCGTGATCGGGCTGACCGGCCAGTACGCCTCGGTCGACGAGAAGCTCCCCGGCTGGGAGAACCTGTACATGATCGGGCGGCTGCTCGACCTGCCCCGCAAGGAGGCCCGCCGCCGGGCCGACGAGCTGCTGGAGCGCTTCTCCCTCACCGAGGCCGCCAAGCGCCCGGCGTCCACGTACTCCGGCGGTATGCGCCGCCGGCTCGACCTCGCCGCCTCGATGATCGGCAGCCCGGCCGTGCTCTACCTGGACGAGCCGACCACGGGCCTCGACCCGCGCACCCGCAACGAGGTGTGGCAGGAGGTCAAGCGGATGGTCGCGGACGGCGTCACCGTGCTGCTCACCACCCAGTACATGGAGGAGGCCGAGCAGTTGGCCTCCGAGCTGACGGTCATCGACCGCGGCAAGGTCATCGCGAACGGCATGGTCGACGAGCTGAAGGCCCGCGTCGGCGGCCGGACACTGCGCATCCGCCCGCTGGACCCGCTGCAACTGCGCCCGCTGGCCGCCATGTTCGACGACATGGGGCTCACCGGCCTCGCCACGACGATCGTGGACAGCGAGACCGGCAGCGTGCTGGTCCCGATCCTCAGCGACGAACAGCTCACCGCCGTCGTCGGCGCGGTCACCGCGCGCGGCATCACCATCGCCGCCATCTCCACCGAACTGCCCAGTCTGGACGAGGTGTTCCTGTCCCTCACCGGCCACAAGGCCAGTGCCCCGCAGGACGAGACCCCCGCCCACGCCTACGAGGAGGTCTCCGCATGAGCGCCCGCCCGTCGCCCGCCGCCACCCTTTCAGCGAGCGACTCCGCCGCGACCCTCCCCCCTGACGCCTCTGCCGCCGAAGCCCCCCTCGCCGCCGAGGGCGACTCCCGTATCTCGCCCCGGGCGCACGCGCGCCACATCGGCGCCCTGGTCCGCCGCAACCTGCTGTGGATCCGCCAGGACCCCGAGTCGATGTTCGACGCGGTCCTGATGCCGGTCGTCTTCACCCTGCTCTTCGTGTACGTCTTCGGCGGCTCCATCGGACAGTCGCTGGGCGGCGGACAGCAGCAGTACGTGCAATACGTGGTGCCGGGCCTGCTGGCCATGATGGGCATGAACATCGCCACCGCCGTCGGCACCGGCTTCAACCAGGACTTCCACACCGGGGTCATGGACCGCTTCCGCACCCTGCCGATCGGCCAGGGCTCCGTGCTCTTCGCCAAGATCGTGGTCGAGCTGATGCGGATGCTCGTCGCCACCACGATCCTGCTGATCGTGGGCGTGCTCGTCGGCTTCGACATCGAGAGCTGGCCGGGCCTGTTCGCCGCCGTCGGACTCGCGACGCTGTTCGGCTCCGCCCTGATGTGGATCTTCCTGGTCCTCGGCGTCACGATGAAGAACGCCCAGTCCGTGCAGGCGATGGGCTTCCTGGTGCTGATGCCGCTCCAGTTCGGTTCGTCGATCTTCTCGCCGACGAGGACCATGCCGGGCTGGCTGCAGAACTTCACCGACTACAACCCGCTGTCCGCGCTCGCCGACAGCGCCCGCGGGCTGATGATCGGCGGCCCGGTCGCCCACGACCTGTGGGTGACGCTGGCCTGGACCGCCGGGCTCACGGTGGTGATGGCGCCGATCGCGATCCACAAGTTCCGTACCAAGAGCTGACGTTCGCGCCCGGAACCGACGCCCGTGGCGTCCGCGTCTCAGATGAGGGCGGCGGCCTCCTCCGCGGAGAGGCCGCCGCCCTCCGCGTATGCCGCCGCGAAGTCCGCCTCGTCCAGCAGGGCGCGCGCCCGCTCCTCGGCCCGCTCGCGCACCGCCTGCTCCATCGGGCCGGAGAAGTGCCGGGGCGGCAGCAGCCCGTCGGCGGCGCCGAGCAGCCGCGCCGCGTCCCGGGCCCGGCGTCCGCCGTGCAGACCGGACAGCGCGATCGCCGCGGTGGTCAGATGCGCCGAGATCATCTGGGGCGCGATTATCTTCGCGAGCGGGTCCATGGACTGCGTCACCGCGCTGCGCGCCTTCTCCAGCGCGCCCTCGTCGTCCCCCTCGACCGTGTCGAGCCAGGCCTCCAGGCCCACCACGAACCCGTCGAAGACCATGAAGGTGCTGGCCCCGAACTGCTCGCGCAGCAGCCGCAGTTGCTCACGCGCCTCGGGGACCCGGCCGCTGCGGCCGAGCCAGGTGGTGAGAAAGAGCCGGGCGGCGGGCATCGCCTCGTTGTGGGCGCCGTTGCCCTCGGCCAGCACCTCGCGCAGCATCCGCTCGCCGCGCTCGGTCTCCCCCAGCTCGATGTACATGCTGCCGAGCCGCACGGTCAGGACCGCCTGCTGGGCGCGGGCGCCGAGCCGCTCGGCGTACCGGGCGGCCTCCGCGTAGTCCTTGGCCGCCGCCGCGAACGCGCCGACGCGTTCATGGGCCTCGCCCCGCGCGGAGAGCGACTCGGCGGCGCCCCAGGCGTCGCCGATCCGGACGAAGATCTCCAGCGCGTGATCGGCGTCCGCGGTGGCGTCGCCCGCCAGGTCGGAGCGGTTGGCGAGCATGTTGGCCCGCATCTGGAGGGCGGCGGCGAGTTCCCACTCGTAGCCGAGTTCACGGCAGGTGGCGACCGAGGCGTCGATCACCTTCGTGACCCGCTCCAGCGTGCCGGTCAGCAGCACCGCGTAGAACCAGAGGTTGCCGGGGCTGCGGCAGGTCTGGGGCATGCCGGGGGTGTAGGCCGCGGCGATGGCGCGCAGCTTCTCCTGGGCCTCGGGGGTCTGCCAGGAGTCCATGTCCATGTCCATGTAGGCGAGATGGAACAGGTGGACCCCGCGCCGGGCCTCCTCCAGGATCTCCGGGCGCATCGGCGGCGGCGCGTCCGTGCACCGCTCGTACAGCGGGTCGACCCGGCGGGCGGGCGGCCGGAACGGGTCGGGGCCGAGCGCCATCACCTCGCGGGACCAGGCGCGGGCGTCGACGCGCTGGTCGCGGATCTGCCAGTACCAGGCCAGCGAGAGGACCATACACAGGGCCTCCTGCTCGTCCCGCGCGGCGACCGCCCGCCGCAGCGCGGTGCGCAGGTTCTCGTACTCGCGCTCGATGAGGTCGATCGCGGTCCGCTGCTCCGGCCCGCGCAGCAACGGGTCGGTGGTGCGGGCGAGTTCGCGGTAGTACGTGAGGTGGGCGCGCTCGGTGGACTCGCGGTCGCCGGACTCGTCCAGGCGCTCCGCCGCGTACTCGCCGACGGTCTCCAGGAGCCGGTAGCGCATCCCGCCGTCGCCCGAAGGGGCCGCGACGACAAGGGACTTGTCCACCAGGGAGCCGAGGACGTCCAGGGCGGCGGGGCCGCAGACGGCTTCGGCGGCGGCCAGATCGCAGCCGCCGGCGAACACCGACAGCCTTCGCAGGGCGTCCCGTTCGGCCTGGTCGAGCAGGTCCCACGACCAGTCGACCACGGCGCGCAGGGTCTGCTGGCGGGGCAGGACGGTGCGGCTGCCCGAGGTGAGCAGGCGGAACCGGTCGTCCAGCCGGTCGGCGATCTGGCGCGGGGTGAGCATCCGCAGCCGGGCGGCGGCGAGTTCGATGGCGAGCGGAAGGCCGTCGAGGCGCCGGCAGATCTCGGCCGCCGCCTCCGGATCGTCCTCGACGCGGAACCCGGCGCGGGCCGCGGCGCCCCGGTCGGCGAGCAGCCGCAGCGCGACGGGCTCCGGCAGCGGCTCCACGGGGCGCAGCAACTCCCCCGGTACGCCGAGGGGTTCGCGGCTGGTGGCCAGCACCGTCAGTCCCGGGCAGCGCTCCAGCAGGGCCTCGGCGAGGTGGGCGGCGGCGTCCACGACGTGCTCGCAGTTGTCGAGGACGAGCAGCATCCGGCGTCTGCCGCAGTGTTCGGCGAGCCGGGTCAGCGGGTCGTCGTGCCGGTCGGCCACGGCCCGCATCTCCTCGGCTCCGGCGCCGCGCAGCACGGTCTCGCGGGCGCCGACGGCGGTCAGCACGGCCTCGGGCACGGCCTCGGGGTCGTCCACGGGGGCAAGTTCGGCCAGCCAGACGCCGTCCGGGAGCGTCGGGGCCAGGGCCTCGCCGACCTCCTGCGACAGCCGGGTCTTGCCGGCCCCGCCGGGCCCGAGCAGCGTCACGAGCCGGGCGCCCGCGAGGTCGGCGCGGATGGCGTCGATGTCCGGCTCGCGTCCGACGAAGGAGGTGAGGCGGGCGCGGAGGTTGCCGGGGTGGGGGGTGCCGGGGTGTGGGGTGCCGGGGTGGGGCGGGGTGTTTGGGCGGGCGCCGTTTCCGGAGGGTGCGGTGGCGGTGTCCGGGCCGGTGGTGGCCGGTTCCGGGGACGCCGGGCCGGTGGTGGCCGGTTCCGGGGTCGTCGGGCGGGCAGTGGCCGTTCGCGGGGGCGTCGGGCGGGCGGTGGCCGGGGGGAAGGGGAGGAGCCGGGCGCCTGGCTGGGCAGAGTGGGGTCCACGGTCCGTGGCCAGGGGGTCCGGGGCGCCGTGAGGCGGGGTGCCAGGGGCCGGGGTGCCGGGGGCCGGGGTGTGCGGGCTGCTGCCGTGTGCCGGGGCGCCGGTGTGGCCGTCTCGCGAGGAGCCGGGCGTGGTGGCGGTCCCCGCCCCCGCGGCGGGCCGGTGCTGCCCGGGTGCCGTGTCCCACCTCAGGAGGTCGGCGTGCAGGGCGCGGAGTTCGGGGCCCGGGTCGGAGCCGAGCCGGTCGGCGAGGAGTTCGCGGACGGACTCGTAGGCGGCGAGGGCGGCGGCGGGCCGGCCGGTGTCCCGCAGCGCGCGCAGCCGCAGGACGTGCAGCGGTTCGTCCAGCGGATGCAGGTCGCACAGGGCGCTCAGCTCGGGGAGGACCCGCTCGGCCTCACCGAGGGCGAGGGCCGCCGCGAGCCGGGCCCGTTGGACGTCGATCCGGCGGGTCTCCCAGCGGGCGGACTCGGCGGTGCGGTCCGGGAGGTCGGCGAGGGCGGGCCCCTGCCACAGGGCGAGGGCGTCGTCCAGGACGGCGGCGGCCTTGGCGGGGTCGCCGTCGGCGAGGGCGCGGGTGCCCTCGTCCGCGAGCCGCCCGAAACGGTGCAGGTCGATGTCGTCGGCCACCGCGGCGAGCCGGTAACCGCCGTCCACCGACTCCACGGCGTCGGCGCCGAGCGCCCGGCGCAGCCGCCCCACCAGCGCCTGGAGGGCGCCGGGCGCGTCGGCGGGCGGGTCGCCGTCCCACACTTCGTCGACCAGCACGGCCGCGGACACGGTCCGTCCGGGCCGCAGCGCGAGCACGGTCAGCAGGGCACGCAGCCGCGCCCCGCCGACCGGGACGGCCGTGCCGTCGGGGCGAAGTGCCTGGGTTGTTCCGAGGATGCGGTAGCGCACGGGGTCCATTGTCTCTGGTGACGAGGGGGACGGGGCGGGGGTCCGCCGGTTGGGCGCCCGGGCGCGCGCCTGAGCCCGCCCTTGCCCACCCTCCCCGGAACCAATGCCCGTTGGCGAGACGTTTTCCGCGTGGGCCCGGTACGGTCGGGCAGGCCCGAGCACCCGGCCAGTCAGCGAAGCCCCAGTCCGACCAGTCCGACCAGTCCAACCAGTTCAGCCGGTCGGTCAGTCAGTCCAGCCAGTCCAGTCAGTCCAGCCGATCCATTCAGTCAAGCCAGTCCAGGGAGTCCCATGACCACCGCCGCGACCCGCCGCAGCGACCGGAGGATCAGCCCCGTCTTCGTCGGGATCGTGGCCGTCATGGCGGTGACCGGCTGGGCGACGTGGACGGGGTTCGCGGAGCAGCCCGGTCTGGCGGTGTTCCTGTTCGTGACGGCGGCCTGGATCGTCTCCCTGTGCCTGCACGAGTACGCGCACGCGCGCACCGCCCTGCACAGCGGGGACATCTCGATCGGCGCCAAGGGCTATCTGACGCTGAACCCGCTGAAGTACACGCACGCCCTGCTCAGCATCGTCCTGCCGGTGATCTTCGTGATCATGGGCGGGATCGGCCTGCCCGGCGGCGCGGTGTTCATCGAGCGGAACCGTATCCAGGGCCGCTGGAAGCACAGCCTGATCTCGGCGGCGGGCCCGCTGACGAACGTGCTGTTCGCCATCGTGTGCACGGCGCCGTTCTGGCTGGGCGCGCTGGACGGGGTCCCGGTAGCGTTCCGGTACGCGCTGGCGTTCCTCGCGCTGCTCCAGGTGACGGCGGCGATCCTGAACTTCCTGCCGGTTCCGGGCCTCGACGGCTACGGGGTGATCGAGCCCTGGCTGTCGTACGGGGTCCGGCGCCAGGTGGAGCCCTTCGCACCGTTCGGCCTGCTCGCGGTGTTCGCCGTGCTGTGGATCCCGTCGGTGAACATCGCCTTCTTCGACGCGATCTACTCGATCCTGGGCGCCCTCGGCATCGACGACGTTCAACGCTACTGCGGTCAGGATCTCTACCGGTTCTGGGACGGCGTAGACCAGCTCTGCACCGTCAGCCGCTGACCGGCCCCGATTCGTCGCGCAGGCGGGCGCGGCGGGCGTAGTACCAGGTCATGTTGGACGACAGGCCCGCGATCAGTACCCAGACGATGCCCAGCCAGCTGCCCTGGGCGAACGAGACGACGGCCGCGGCCACGGAGAGGACACAGACGGCGAGGGCGTAGAGAGCGAGGCGGGGCATGGGGTCGGCTCCTGTCGGGGGGACACTGCTTGCCACCAGTGTCCCCCACACTCCCGGGCCGCCCCGCCCCGGATCACCCGCGTCTCCTACGCTCCTCCGCCGGCCCGCCCCGGATCACCCGCGTCCGCCGCACTCCCCGTCGGCCCGCCCCGGATCACCCGCGTCCGCCGCGCTTCTCCGTCGGCCCGCCCCGGATCACCCGCGTCCGCCGCGCTTCTCCGTCGGCGCGCCCCGGATCACCCGCGTCCGCCGTGAGGCTCGCCGGTATCGGGCCCCGCCCTGTGTTGGGCTGTGCCCCGCGCGGGGTCAGACGTCCGTCACGCGCAGGCCCGCGTGGGCCTTGTAGCGGCGGTTGACCGAGATCAGGTTGGCGACCAGGGACTCGACCTGGTGGGCGTTGCGGAGGCGGCCCGCGAAGACTCCGCGCATGCCGGGGATGCGGCCGGCCAGGGCCTGGACGATCTCGACGTCGGCGCGCTCCTCGCCGAGGACCATCACGTCGGTGTCGATCCGCTCGATCTCCGGGTCGGCGAGCAGGACCGCCGAGAGGTGGTGGAAGGCCGCGGTGACCCGCGAGCCCGGCAGCAGGGCGGCGGCCTGTTCGGCGGCGCTGCCCTCCTCCGGCTTCAGCGCGTAGGCGCCCTTCTTGTCGAAGCCGAGCGGGTTGACGCAGTCGACGACGAGCTTCCCGGACAGTTCCTCCCGCAGCGCGGCGAGGGTGTCGCCGTGGCCCTCCCACGGGACGGCGACGATCACGATGTCGCTGCGGCGGGCGGTCTCCGCGTTGTCGGCGCCCTCGACGCCGTTGCCGAGTTCCTCGGCGGCGCTCCGCGCGCGGTCGGCGGCGCGCGAGCCGATGATCACCTTCTGGCCCGCCCGGGCGAGGCGGTAGGCGAGGCCCTTGCCCTGCGGACCGGTGCCGCCGAGCACGCCGACGACGAGCCCGGACACGTCGGGCAGATCCCAGGGGTCCTTGGCGGGGGCCTTCTGTGCACTGTCAGTAGAGGTCATGGGCCGACCTTACGTGCGCGCGCGGCGGCCCCGCCTGTCGGTCCGCGGTGCGCCCGGGGTGAGGGCGGTCACCCGAGGGCGCTCACCGGGACGCGCCGGAAGGTGATCGTCTCGTAGGCGCCGAAGTCGCCCGTCTCGTAGAGGAGTCCGACGGTCTCCGGGTCGACGCGGACGAGGTCGGAGTACGCGGCGGGCAGCCCGTCGACCGTGTGCGCGGTCCGCCAGGTGGTGCCGCCGTCGGTGGAGGCGCGCAGGGTCATCAGGGCGCGGAAGCCGGGGTCGGCCGGCCCGGAGAAGAGCAGCAGGTCGGGGTCGCGGAGCTGGAGCAGGCTGCCCTCGACCACGGGGGTGACGAGTCCGGCCTGCGGGCGGAACGGCTTCTCCAGGGTGCGCCCGCCGTCCAGGGAGCAGGCGTCGGCACGGTTGCCCGGCGAACGGGAGTCGTTGCGGGTGTTGAAGTACAGCCTGCCGTCGGGGAGTTCGGCGGCGGTGGTCTCGTTCACGTTGACATAGCCGTCGGTGTTCTCGTCGAGGTAGCCGAGGTACCAGGTCGCGCCGCGGTCGTCGCTGAGCAGGCAGTGGCCGCTGTTGTACTTCGCCTCGGTGCCGTTGTCCGTACCGGTGGGCGGCACGGTGTGGTTGGCGGGGACGACCACCCGGCCGGAGCCGAGCTGGAGGGCGTGGCCGGGCGTGGTGGCGTACCAGCGCCAGGCGGGCTTCTTCACCTGTCCGGTGATCTCGGTGGGCCCGGACCAGGTGAGGCCGTCGTCGTCGCTGTGCTGCACCCACACCCGGCGTCCGTCGGCGGGCTTCACCTTGCCGTGCAGCAGGGCGTCCTCGGTGGCGCTCGCGGCGGCGCGGACGTGGACGAGCAGCACGCGGCCGGTGTCGAGGACGACGGGGGCCGGGTTTCCGGCGAGGTTGACGCCGTTGCGGGCGACGGCCTGGAGCGGGCCCCAGGTGCGGCCGCCGTCCTCGGACCGCTTGAGCACGATGTCGATGTGGCCGTGGTCGCTCGCGGAGTCGACCCGGCCCTCGCAGAACGCCAGCAGGGTGCCCGTTCCCGTCGCGACGACGGCGGGGATGCGATAGCTCGCGTAGCCCTCCTGGCCGCCCCGGAAGGGGACGCTCGCCGCCGGGTCCGTGGCGGCGGACGGCGGTCCCGCCTCCGCGCCGGGCGGCGTTTCGTGACCGGGGGTGGGTCCGGGGGTGGGTCCGGGGACGGAGACGGGGCCGGGGGTGGTCGGGTCTGTCATGGCGGTCGGGCTCCTTCGCGGTCGCCGGTGGGGCCGGTGGTGCGGGCCTGTCCCCATGTCGGGCGAATTCGTGGTGAACTCCGGGTCACGAAGCACGGGTTGCGCCAGGATGCGGCCATGGACGCCGTACGGGTCGCGTTGCTGCGCGAGGTGCTTGCCGGGACCGAGTGGCTGGGCGCCACCCGCCGGTTCGGGGGAACCCTGCGGGGGTCCGTGGTGGCGCACGGCGGCGGACTGCTGCTGGTCGGTTCCGAGAGGTACGAGCCCTGGCATCTCGCGGCCCATCTGGTGGACGAGGCCGCCTGGTCGGGAACGCCGGAGCTGGCGCCGACGCTGGTACGGCACGGGGCGCGGGAGTCCGACCCGGCGCACCTGGCGGTGGGGCTCGGACGGATCGAGGCGGCCCGGCGCGGGGAGACGCTGCTGGTGGTGGCGCCGGACGCGCCCGCCGCCCCGCTGCTGGAGCGGGTGCACGACGCCCGCCGGGCCGGGGCGACGGTCCTCGCCCTGTCGGCCGGCGGCGGCGAGCTGCCGGCGCTGGCCCACGAGTCGCTCGACGTGCCGCCCGATCCCGAGCTGGACCTCGACACCGTGCAGCATCTGGTCAGCGCGGCGGCCGGGGAGAACGCGCTGCCCTCGCCGCGGGGCCGGCGCCGGCTGCGGGACCGGTTGTCGCACCTGGCCGACCAGTTGACGGCGCCACCGTCGTACCGCTGGTAGCCGCCTCACCGGGCTGGGCCCTGCCCGGCTGGGGCTGGGCCCTGCCCGGCTGGGGCTGGGCCCTGCCCGGCTGGGGCTGGGCCCTGCCCGGCTGGGGCTGGGCGTGCCCGGCTGGGGCTGGGCTGGCCCGGCTGGGGCTGGGCGGGCCCGGCTGGGCTGGATCGAGCCGGGGCGGGCTGTGCTGGATCGGGTGGGGCTGGGCTGGATCGGGTCGGGCTGGGCTGGACCGGGTCGGACCACCCGGCTGGGCCGAGCCGATCGGGCGGGCCGGCGCGAGTCGGGCCGGGCTGGGCCGGGCCGGGCTGGGCCGGGCCGAGTCGGGCCGGCCACGGGAAGGAAATGGATTTGCCGAAGGCCGGGCCTTCCGCAGAGCATGGCCCGTCGTGACTGATGAAACCCCCGCCTCGCGTGAAACCCCCGCCTCACGCCTGCGCACCCTGCTCCCCGATCTCGCGCCCTGGCGGACCTCCGCCGACTTCCGTCGGCTGTGGGTGGCGGGTCTCGTCACGAGCTTCGGCAGCTTTCTGACGTTCGTCGCGCTGCCGGTGCAGATGAAGGAACTCACCGGTTCGACGGCCGCGGTCGGCGCGATCGGCGCCGCCGAACTGATCCCGCTGATCGTCTTCGGGCTGTACGGGGGCGCGCTCGCCGACGCGCTGGACAAGCGCAAGCTGATCGTCTCCACGGAGGCGGGCCAGGGCGTGCTGTGCGCCGCCCTGCTCGTCAACGCGGCCCTCCCCCACCCCGCCGTGTGGCCCCTATACGTGGTCGCCGCGCTCTCCGCCGCGCTCAGCGCCGTACAGCGCCCGGCGATGGACGCCCTCACCCCGCGGATCGTCGCCCACGAGCACCTGACGGCCGCCGCCGCGCTCAACTCGCTGCGCTGGACGGTCGGCGGCGTGGCGGGCCCGGCACTGGCCGGCGTCGTCGTGGCGTACGCGGGGCTGGGCTGGGCCTACGCCGTCGACCTGGTGACCTTCGCCGTGTCGGTGGTCATGATCGCCCGGATCGCCGCGTCCCCTGCCTCCCACGAGGCGGCGAAGCCGTCGCTGCGGTCCATCGCCGAGGGCGCCCGGTACGCGTGGAGCCGCAAGGAACTCCTCGGCACGTACGCGATCGACCTCGCGGCGATGTTCTTCGCGATGCCGCTCGCGGTGCTGCCGTTCCTCGCGGACGACCTGCACGCCGCGTGGTCGCTGGGCCTGATGTACGCGGCCCTGCCGGCGGGCGCGCTGGTGGTCAGCCTGACCAGCGGCTGGACCTCGCGGATCCACCGGCACGGCCTGATGGTGGTCGTCGCCGCCGCCTGCTGGGGCCTCGCGATGGTCGGCGCGGGCCTGGTGCACAACGTCTGGCTGGTGCTGTTCTTCCTCGCCCTCGCGGGGAGCTGCGACATGGTCAGCGGGGTCTTCCGGGCCGCCATCTGGAACCAGACGATCCCGGACGAGCTGCGCGGCCGGCTCGCCGGGATCGAGCTGCTGTCCTACTCCGTCGGCCCCCAGCTCGGCCAGGTGCGCTCCGGCGGGATGGCGGCGTTGACGACCGTACGGACATCGGTGTGGGCCGGCGGCGCGCTGTGCGTCGCGGCGGTGGGGCTGCTGGCCATGGGCCTGCCGAAGCTGATGACGTACGACGAGCGGACGAACGAGCATGCGCGGCGGATGCGGGCCGCGCGGGCGGGGGCGCGGACGCCGACGCAGGCACAGGCACAGGCACAGGAATCGCCGGTGACCGCTGTCTGAGGGCCGGGGAACCCAGGTGTCTCCGGTCTCACCCATTGCCGGCGGCTGGGGCCAGCGGGGGCGAGTCGCGGGACGCCGGGCCGGTCGGCGCCGGGGCACGTGACTCCTCGCCCCGGGCCGGGCCACGCGCCCCCGGGTTCCGCTCGGCTTCCCCGGCTTGCTTCCGGGACTCCCTGACTACCGGGGCTGCTCAGTCGTCCTCGACTACCGGGGCGGCTCAGTCGTCCTCTGAGCCAGACCTCCAGGGCGGCTCAGTCGTCCTCGGAGCCCGGCCCCCAGGGCGGGTCAGCTGTCCTTGGGCCCGTCGGGGTCCGGGGCGTCATGCCACTTGGGGTCCGTCTCCCATTCGAGGTTGCGTTCGCGCGCGGTGTCCATCGCGTGCTGGGCCTCCTCGCGGGTGGCGTACGGGCCGAAGCGGTCCTTGGCCGGGCAGTCGGGGCCCTCCTCGACCTTCTTGTGCTCCAGGCAGTAGTACCACTCGCCGGGCTTACCGACCGTCCGCTTCTTGAACAGGGCCATCACCAGCTCCTTTCGCCAGGGACATGTTCCCCCATGACCGCTGGTTAGACTCGCTGGCATGTCTGGCCAGTCGCTGCTCGTCCCAGGGGAGCTATCCCCCACCCGTTCCGTGCCGGGAAACATCAGGCGCCCCGAGTATGTGGGAAAGCCCGCCCCCACGCCGTACACCGGACCGGAGGTGCAGACGCCCGAGACGATCGAGGCGATGCGGATCGCCGGACGGATCGCCGCGCAGGCGATGGCCGAGGCCGCGAAGCTCATCGCGCCCGGCGTCACGACGGACGAGCTGGACCGGGTCGCGCACGCCTACATGTGCGACCACGGCGCCTACCCCTCCACCCTCGGCTACCGCGGTTTCCCCAAGTCGCTGTGCACCTCGGTGAACGAGGTCATCTGCCACGGCATCCCGGACTCCACGGTGCTGCGCGACGGCGACATCGTGAACCTCGACGTGACGGCGTACATCGGCGGGGTGCACGGGGACAACAACGCGACCTACCTGGTCGGTGACGTCGACGAGGAGTCGCGGCTGCTCGTGGAGCGGACCCGGGAGTCCCTGGCCCGCGCGATCAAGGCGGTCCGGCCGGGCCGGCAGATCAACATCATCGGGCGGGTCATCGAGTCGTACGCCAAGCGGTTCGGGTACGGGGTCGTACGGGACTTCACCGGGCACGGGATCAACTCGTCGTTCCACTCCGGGCTGATCATCCCGCACTACGACAGCCCGCACGCGACGACCGTCATCCAGCCCGGGATGACCTTCACCATCGAGCCCATGCTCACGCTCGGCACCCACGAGTACGACATGTGGGACGACGGGTGGACCGTCGTGACCAAGGACCGCAAGCGGACGGCGCAGTTCGAGCACACGCTCGTCGTCACCGACACGGGGGCGGAGATCCTCACGCTGCCGTAGCCGCCGACCGGCGTCCGGCGTTCGGCGTCCGGCATCCGGCGTTCGGCGTTCGGCGTTCGGCCGAGAACCGTGAAAGCCCGCTCTGTCCACAGGGCGGGCTTTTTCGTGTGGGTGGGGGCGGAAATCGGGGTACGTTTTTACCGACAGCGTGTCGGAAAGCTGTTGACTTAGGTAAGCCTAACCATAGAAGATACGAGAGATCTCGCACCAGTTCCCGTCCTTCCACTCGGCCCCGGAGGCCCCATGAACGCGTCGGACACGTCGGCCACGATGACGCCGGCGAGCACGCCCTTCTCGACGCTCATCCGCACCGCGTCGCACGAGGCACACACCGAGGCGGAGACCTCGACGTTCATGAGCGACCTGCTCGGCGGCCGGCTGGGAGTCGAGGCGTACGCGCGCTACACCGAGCAGTTGTGGTTCGTGTACGAGGCGCTGGAGGCGGACGCCGAGCGGCTCGCCGGTGATCCGGTGGCCGGCCCCTTCCTACGCCCCGAGCTGCTGCGCCGCGCGGCGCTGGAGCGGGACCTCGCCCATCTGCGGGGGCCGGACTGGCGCGCCACGCTCAGCGCGCTGCCGGCGACCCGGGCGTACGCGGAGCGGGTGGCGGAGTGCGCCCGCGAGTGGCCGGGCGGTTATGTCGCCCACCACTACACCCGCTACCTCGGGGACCTCTCCGGCGGCCAGATCATCCGCGGCAAGGCGGAGCAGACCTGGGGCTTCAGCCGCAAGGGCGACGGGGTCAGGTTCTATGTGTTCGAGGGCGTCTCCAACCCGGCCGCGTTCAAGCGGGAGTACCGGGAGCTGCTGGACGGGGTCCTCGCGGACGAGTTGGAGAGGCAGCGGATCGTGGCCGAGTGCAAGCGGGCGTTCGCCTTGAACACCGGGGTGTTCAGAGAGCTGGGCGAGGAGTTCCCCCTCTCGGCCTGACCCTCAGCTTCCGGGGCCCGGGGTTTCCCCCTGGGCCCCTTTTCGTCTCCCCTGCGGGGGGCCTCGGGTTCGCAGGCTTGGGGTTCACTGCCTGGCCGCGGGCCGGCGGGGGCCGACCGCGCGGTTCCCCGCGCCCCGAGGGGCCCTGCGGGGGCGTGGGCTGGGGGCGGTGTGCCCGTGCGGGTGCGTCGTGGATGGTCGCGCGCGGATCACACCTGAGGCGGCGCCTCAGGTCGGGGAGGAATCGGTGCACGGGGCGGGAGGTGGACGCGGACCGTCTTTCCGATGTGTTCGCGCAGGAACCAGCTCAGGCGACCCCCGAGGAGCGTGACAAGGGCGAGTCCCCGGCCGCGCTCGTCTTCGGAGCCGGGCTCCCGGGCGACCCCGAACTCGGGAAAGGAACCGGCGGGGTCGGACACATCGATGAGCAGGGCGCCGTCCTCCAGTACGGCAAGACGCAGCAGGAGGAGACGTCCTTGGACCCGACCGTGCTGAACGGCATTGGTCACGATCTCCGAGGTACAGGTAGCGGCGTCGTGAATGTCGCCTGGCCACTGCCACTCGGTGAGTTTGCGGCGGGTGTGAAGCCGGGTGAGTCTGACCGAGCCGTCCATCATGGTGTAACTCATCGACCATTCCTTCACCACAGGCGCGGCCATGGCGGCCACCTCTACGGTCCTTGCCACTGCGGTCCCCCTCGTGGGTGTCACGCGGCGATTCCTCCCCACAGGACGAACCTGTCGGTCACCGCAAGCCGCGCGGCCGGGCAAACCCCGGGTGACGGATGTGGCGTCTCGATGACTTTGAAGTGGCTCGCTGGCGAGAGTTGTTGTCATCGCGACTGTCCACGGTGTCCCCTGCGGGTGAGGGAGCCGCGAGCAGCGCCGAGGCCGTCGGCCCGCGAACTGACGAGGGGGACGTGATGGTGGATCTTCCGAAAACTGAAGGTGCTGGTGGACCTTAACCGGTGGCGCTACGCCGACTTCGAGGCGAAGTTCACTGCCACGGCCGATCACGTCGTGCGGAAGAGCGCACGCAATCCGACGGTCTCCGAGAGCCAGTTCCGACGGTGAACGGCCGGAAAGATCCACGATCTTCCGCGTCCTTGAGGAGATGTTCGGCGTCGAAACCGCCACTCTGGTCCGCCGCCGCATCAATCTCGGACACCACACTCGACCAACTCCGCGACGACGCGGCCGCTCTGGCAAGGACCTACAACAACCGCCCCGCCTATGACGTCTTTCGTGTCGCGCGCGCCCTGCGGGAGCAGGCGGAGCAGCAGCGTGACCGTACCCAAGTACCTTCCCAGCGGCAGGAGTTGCTGATTGTCGCGGGGCAGGCGTGTGCCCTGCTCTCCGCCGCCTGCTTCGACCTCGGATCGCTCGACGCCGGCGTCCGACTGGCACGGGCCGCCGCTCTGTACGGGGAGAGCGCCCGCTTCGAGCCACTGCGGGCCTTCGCCGGAGGAACGCTCGCGTACATCGCGTACTTCACCGGCCTGCCCGCCCAGGGGGTGCGACACGCCCAGCGCGCGCAGCTGCTCCCCGGGGTCGGTGATGTGGGGCTTCGGCGCCTGCGCGCCATCGAGGCCCGTGCTTTCGCTCACCTCGGCGACCGTGCGTCGGCTCGCCGGGCCCTCCGGGCGTCGCAGACCGAGCCGACCGGTGCGCTGGACGACCTGCACGACGGGGTGGGCGGTGAATTCGGCTTCACCCCGGAGCGGCTCGCGATGTCCAACGGGTCGACCGCACTTCTTCTGGGGGACGGCGAACAGGCCGAGGCCTCGGCGCGACAGGCTCTCGCCCTGGTGACCGAGCGGCCCGAGTCCCGGCGCTCAGCACCCGTGTTCGGCGGGGCCGCCGCCAACCTGGCCATGGCCCGCCTGCTGAACGGCGATCTCGACGGGGCGGCCGACGTTCTGGAAACGGTGTGGACCATCCCGCCGGACCAACGCGTCACCGGGCTCCTGGCTCGGGCCGCCGACGTGCGACGAGCCCTCGCCCACGAACATTTCCAGGGCTCGCCGCTCGCCCGAGAGCTGGGTGAGCGAGTCGAGGATTTCATCCGTCTCTCGACGCAGCGCCAGCTCGGTGCCCTCCGGGGGCCGCTCGCCCTCGAAGGGTGAGGAAGTGCCTATGTGAGGCGGGCGAGAATGCCCGCCTCCTTCTCCTCGCTCAGTCCGTGATCGGCCCACCGTGGGTGCTCGACAGGACGGCCGCCCTCCTGAAGCCAGTTCCAGGTGTCTTCGACCGTCTCGCTCAACGGGCGGCAGCGCAGTCCGGCGGCAACCGCCCGGCTCGGGTCGACGCTCCACACTCCCGCGTGGGTGCGCCACAGGGGCAGCTCGGTCCACTGCTTCACCCCGTGCTCGGTCAGCGTCCGCGCCGGGGCCCACACGGGGTGTCCCGCTCCGCCGGTGACCGCCAGGCACGTCGACACGAAATCCTCGAAGGTGATTCCTTCCGGGTGCGCCACGTTGTAGGCACCGGTCGTCGAAGCCGCCGCCCGGTCCAGGGCGAAGGCGGCGACGTCCCGGACGTCCACCGGCTGGATACGGCGGTCCGCGGGCGCGGGTGCCAGGATCGGGCCGCCCCGCGCCGCACGGCTCAACCACCATGGCAGCCGGCCGACGTACTCGCCGGGTCCGAGGATGACACCGGGGCGCAGAAAGGTCGCCCGGCCGCCGAACGCCTCCGTGACCGCGTGCTCGCCGCCGGCCTTCTGGAACCCGTAGACGGTCGGGCTTCCGTCGGGGCCGGTGTGTCCGTACGTCTCGTCGGCGTCCGGCGGGCAGTCGAGGAGTTCGGAGTCCTCGGTCAGGCGCTGGTGGGGCCAGCCCGCGTAGACGGAGACCGTCGAGATGTGAATCCACCGGTCCGCGGCGGCGCGCAGAAGGTTCGCGGCCATGCGGACGTCCCGGGGCGGCAGTTCCGAGCTGGACGTGTCGACCACCGCGTCCCACGGGCCGTGTCCGGCCAGTCGCTTGAGATCGTCGGACACGGTGCGGTCACCGTGTACCGGCTCGGCGCCCTCCACACCGGGCCCGGACCGGCCACGGCTGAACGTCGTCACCCGCCAGCCGCGCTCCACCGCCTGCTCCGCGACGCGCCGACCCAGAAACCACGTACCGCCCATGATCAGAAGCCGCATACGGACGATCCTGCCAAGCGACGTCCCCGCAGAGAAGAGGGACATGGTCAGCGGAATCTCCGAACTCGGCCCCTGGACAGAACCCCCGGCTCTCAGCGCTCCAGGTGGACCCGGCCTCCCACCTCCACCCAGTCGTTCGGCTGGGGGGCTGTGAGGAGTTGGGAGCCCTTGCCCTGGGTGATGTTGAGGGCTCGGCCCAGGTGTTGGGTCAGGAGGATGGCCGCCGCTCCGGTGGCCTCGTCCTCGGTGATGGCGTCGTCGCGGCCGGGGAACGCTCGGGCCCGTATCCGGCCGCCCGCCTCGTCCTGCCAGGCCCAGGCGTAGATCCACTCCCCCGGCGCGGGCACCGCGAGCGCGTCGACCTCGGCGGCGGACGCGTACCGCTTCAGGGTGCGCGGCGGGGCCCACTCGGCCCGTGCCTCGATCCAGCTGAACTCGCCGTCCAGCCGGACCCCCACCACCCCGGCGGGGGTGACCAGTTCGGGCACATCCAGGAGCCAGCCCACGCCGACGCAGGGGTGCCCGGCGAAGGGCAGCCGCAGGGTCGGTGTGTAGATGTCGATCACGCCGCGCTCGGGGTCGTCCACGAACACGGTCTCGCTGAACCCGAGTTTCGCGGCGAACTCCTGCCGCTCCGCCCGGTCCGGCATCGTCGAGCCCTCGCGCACGACACCCAGTTCGTTGCCATACCCGCCACCTGGCCCGCAGAAGACCCGCAGCACGTCGTAGTCAGTCACTCCGGCATTCAAACATCACCCGGTGCGAGACCGCCCGCCCCGTAGGTTCCGGGGCGGGCGGTCTGGCGCGGCCAGGGGATCACGCCTGGCGGCGCCTGCGGACCGCTATGACCACGCCCGCGCCCGCCGCGACCGTGACCGCCGCCGCCGCGCCGAGGGCGCCGGTCGGGAGGTTCGAGCCGGTCGAGGCGAGGGCGCCGGAGATGCCGCCCGTCGTGGAGCCGGTCGTGCCCACCCCGCCGGTCGTGCCGGCGCCGCCCGTCGTGCCCGTGTCGCCGGAGCCGGAGCCGGAGCCCGAGCCGGTGCCCGAGCCCGTGCCCGTGCCGGAGCCGGAGCCGGTGCCCGAGTCGCCGTTGCCGTCCGGGAGTTGGGCGTCGTCCGTGAGGGCCACCGACAGGTCGACCGGGTCGAGGACGGTGCCCTCGGTGTAGAAGCCGCCGAAGGCCTGCGCGCCCGCCTTCGTCAGTTTGGCGGTCACGTCGTCGACGGTGAGGACGTCGCCCTTGGCCTTCAGGTCGGACGTGGCGGCGGTCAGCTTCGCGAGGACCACGTCATCGGTCGTCTTGCCGAGGCTCTCGACGTCGGCGGTCAGTTCGCCGGTGCCGCCGTCGAGTTCGACCGCGAGGCCGCTGAGGGTGAGGTCGAGCCCGTAACTCCCGTTCGCCTCATGGCCCTTGAAGTTCACCGCGCCCTTGAAGGCGGCCGTGAGGGTGTCCGCGTCGGTGTCGTACGAGCCGGTAGCCCCGCCGAACGTGAAGACACCGTTGCCGGAGGCCTGCTTCGCGCCGCCGGAGGCGGTGATCTTCCCCTGCGCCGGGCCCTCCACCACGTAGGTGCGGAAGGACTGCTTGACGCCCCAGCCGAGGGTGCCGTCCGCGATGTCGCCCCGGCCGGCCGCGCCGGTCTCCGACGCCGAGGCGCTCGGGCTCGCGGTGTGCGAGGCCGAGGGGGACGCCGTGGACGACGGGGAGGCCGTGGACGAGGCCGAGGAGGTGGGCTTCGGGGAGGTCGACGTCGTCGGCTCCGGGGAGGTCGACGTGGAGGGACTGGCGGTCGGCGACGGGGACTGCGTCGGGGGCGTCTTCTGCACCACCGTCAGCGGGTCGCCCGCGGCGCCCTCGTAGCTCGCGCTGCCGAGGACGCTCGCCGCCTCCTTCGTCAGCTTGGTCTCCATGTCCGTCATGGAGCGGGTCACGGTGACGTCCGCGAGCGGCACGTCGTCCCGCGTGGTGCCGCCGCTCGTCACGTCGGCGGTGATCTCCGCGGCGCCGCTGTCGAACTTGACGTCGGACAGGGTGAGTTCGAAGCCGTGCAGCTTGGAGGCGATCTTCAGGCTGCCCGCGAACCCGAGCCGTACGGCGTGGGTGTCGGAGTCGTAGGTGCCGCTGCCTCTGACGAAGGTGAACGCCCCGTTGTCGGCGGCCTGCGTCGCCCCGTCGGCCGGGGTGAAGGAACCGGCCGCCATGCCCGTCACGTACGAGCGGTAGGACTGCTTGATGCCCCAGGTCAACTCGTAGTCCTTGAGCGGGGCTTCGGCGGCCGACGCGCTGGTCACGGCGAGGGCACCGGCCCCCAGGGCGACCGCGACGGCGGCGGCGAGTGCGAGGGGGCGGCGGCTGCGGCTGCGGCTGATGGCGGCCATGATCGTGGGTCTCCTCAGGGGTGGCATCCCTCCACCCGGGGGCTGAGGGATGAAGGATCACAGGGGCTTCAGGTGGAGTTCAGATGGAGTTCAGATGGAGCGGGGGGGGTGAAGCGGCTTGAGGTGAGGTGAGGTGAGGTGAGGTGGGACTGGGGTGAGGTGGGGCTGGGGTGCGTCAGTCCTTGTCCGCGGGTGCCGAAGGCGGCTCGGGTGCGGACGGCGGCTCGGGTTCCGAAGGCGTCTCAGGTGCCGGCTCGGGTGCCGGCTCGGGTGCGGATACGGGCTGGCGCTCGGGTTCCGGCGCGGGTGCGGACCGCGACTCGGGGGCCTCCGGCGTGGGCGAGGCCTCCGGTGTCGTCCCGCCGCGCCTGCGTACGGCCACCACCACGAGGGCCCCCGCCACGAGCAGGACCGCGACGGCGATGCCGATCGGCAGGGCCGGGCCGCCGTCCGAGGTGTCGTTCGCGGTGTTCTCCGCGCGGGGCGCGGCGACGGCCTTCCCGGTGGACGTCTTCGACGGCTGGGGTGCCGGGGACGCCGACGTGCCGAGGTCGGGGAGCGCGGGCAGGCGTGCGGTGCCGGTGAGGGCGACGGAGAGGGTCAGCGGGTCCATCGCGGTGCCCGCCCGGTACACCCCGCCGAAGGCCTTCGCACCCCGGGCGGTCAACTCGGTCGCCACCTCGGTCAGTTGGAGCAGCCCCCGCTTCGGCGCCAGCTTCTTGGCGGCGAAGGTCACCAGGGGAACCTTCTTCGCGGTGAGGCCGGTGCCGGTGACGTCGGCGTAGAGGGTGCCGGTGCCGCCGGTGACGGAGACGCGCGGCGCGCTCAGCCGCAGGTCGAGCCCCTGATGCCCGGTGAAGCGGACGGCTCCGGCGAACGCGGCGGTCAGCGTGTGCTTCTTCTCGTCGTACGTGCCCTCGCCCTTGGGGAAGCGGAAGAGCGCGCCGCCGTCCTGGGCGCCGCCGGTCAGGGTCCACCTGCCGTCGGCGACGGGCCCGGTGACGTACTCCCGGAAGGTGCGCCGCACACCCCAGTCGACGGCGCCGTCCCGGATCGCACCGGAGGCCGGCTTCTTCTTCGCCGGGGTGGTGGGCTTCGGCGTCGGCTTGGAGGTGGGGGTGCTCGTCGGCCTGGGCGTGGCCGCGGGGCGTACGTCCGCCTCCAGGCTCACCGGGTCCAGTGCCGTACCGGCGGTGTAGTACCCGGCGAAGGACCTGGCGCCCTGTGAAGTGAGCGTGGCGGGGAGGTTGTTGAGGCGGACGGAGGTGCCGCCGCCCTTCATGTCGATGCCGCCGAGCGAGAGGGCGGCGAAGGGCACCTGTGTGGACGTCGTGACCGTCCCGGTGCCCTTCGCCTTGCTGGTGATGTCGACGTAGAGCGTGCCGCGACCGCCGGAGAGGCGGACGGTGGGGCGGCTGATGGTCATGTCGAGTTCGTAGGAGCCGTTGCTCCGGCGGTGTCCGACGAAGTGGACTCCGCCGGAGTAGGAGGCGGCGAAGGCTCCGGTGCCGCCGTCGTAGGAGCCGGTGGCGGAGTGGAAGCGGAACTGGCTCGCGCCGACCGTGGCTGCGCCGCCGGTGAGCGAGAAACTCCCCTTCGCGATCGGGCCGGTGACGTAGCTCTGGAAGGAGGATTTGATGCCCCAGTCCAGCCGGCCGCCCTGCACGGTGCGGCTCGCGGCGTGGGCGGCCGTGGCGGTGAGCAGAGCGCCCAGCACGGCCGCGCACAGCACGGCGGCCAGAGCCCTCGTTCGCGCGGGCATGGATGTCCTCCGGATTCCGGTGCCTGGAGAGGCGGTTGCTGAAGAAGCGGTCACCTGAAGGGCCCTCGCCGGACGAGGCAGCCCCCCGACGAGATGACCGTCTGACGAGGCAGCCCCCGACGAGGTGACCGTCTGACGAGGCGGTCGCCCGGCGAGGTCGTCGCCCGGCGAGGTCGTCGCCTGACGAGTAGTCGCCCAACGGGACGGTCGCCCCGACGAGACGGTGGCGCCTTAGGTAAGGCTAACCTAAACTATCGCTCGGATGGGCCGGAAGAGTACCGAGAGGATTGACGGGACAGTGCGACGCTTGCGCAGACGACTGGCGGGGGCACTGCTGTCCACGCTCGCCCTCACCCTGACCGCGTGCGGCGGCTCGGGCGGACCCGGACCGGCCGCCGCCACCCGCGCGGCCGGGGCGGAGAAGCCCCAGGCGGCCAACCGCGTCGAGCCGCTGGACTCCCCGGGCACGCCCCGGCTCCCGGTCACCGTGCGCTCGTCCGGCGGCAAGCAGGTCACCGTCGAGAAGGCCGACCGGATCGTGCCGCTGTCCGGCAGCCTGAGCGAGATCGTGTTCACGCTCGGCCTCGGCGAGCACGTCGTCGCCCGTGACATCACGGCCACCTTCGACCAGGCGAAGAAGCTGCCGGTCGTCACCCGCAACCACGACGTCTCCGCCGAGAGCGTCCTGTCGCTGCACCCGGACCTCGTCCTCGCCGAGACGACGACCGGGCCCGACGAGGCCATGGAGCAGATCCGCGACGCCGGTGTCCCGGTCCTCGTCGTGGACCCGGCGCGGGGCCTCGCCGACGTGGGCCCGCGCATCCAGGCGGTGGCCGACGCCCTCGGTGTCCCCGCCGCCGGGAAACGGCTGACCCGGCGGTCCGAGGACCGGATAGCCGCCGTGCGCAAGGCGATTCCGGCCCACGCCGACCATCCGCGCGTCGCGTTCCTCTACCTGCGCGGCTCCGCCTCCGTCTATCTGATCGGCGGCCGGGGCTCGGGGGCGACCTCGCTGCTCGAAGCGGCCGGCGCGGTCGACGCGGGCGCCGAGTCGGGGCTGAAGAAGGACTTCACCGCCATCACCACCGAGGCCCTGGCACAGGCCGCGCCCGACGCGATCCTCGTGATGTCCAAGGGTCTCGAATCGGTCGGCGGCGTCGACGGACTCGTCAAGATCCCGGGCGTCGCGCAGACCCCGGCCGGGATGGAACGGCGGATCGTGTCCGTCGAGGACGGCGTCCTCCTCAACTACGGGCCCCGCACCGACCAGGTGCTGAAGTCGATCGTGGAGCAGTTGTACGGGGGCGGGAAGTGACCGCCGCCGACACGTCCGACGCGGCGCCCGGCACCGCCGTACCCCCGCGCCCGGAGCCGGCCCCGAGACCGGCCCCGGCCGAAAGCACCGGTCCTCAGACCGCGGGAGCCACCCCGGAACCGGCCCCCGACCGAACCCCCGACCGAACCACCGCTCCCGTCACCTCCCCGCCCCCGTCCCCTTCCCCCTCCTCCACCGCTGCCCCTGCCCCTGCCCCTGCCCCTGCCCCCACCCCTCCCCTCCGCAAGCGATCCCGAGGCATCCCCTGGTTTCTGACGGCGGGTCTGGTCGCCCTGCTGCTCGTACTGGTCCCGGTCGCGGCCGGGCTCGGCGCGTATCCGATCCCCGTCGGGGACGTGCTCGGCTCGGTCGCCCACCGGATCGGTCTCGGGGGCGCCGCCCTCGACCGGGTCCCGGAGTCGGTGCTGTGGGACGTACGGTTCCCGAGGATCGTGCTGGCGCTGCTGATCGGCGCCTCGCTGGGCTGCGCGGGCGCCCTGATGCAGGGCGTGTTCGGCAATCCGCTGGCCGAACCGGGAGTCATCGGCGTCTCGTCGGGCGCCGCGGTCGGGGCGGTCGCCGCCATCGCGCTGGGCCTGGACTTCCTCGGCGGCTGGACGGTCCCCGGGGTCGCCTTCGTGACCGGTCTCGCCACCGTGCTGCTGGTGTACGCGATGTCCCGCTCGGGCGGCCGGACCGAGGTGGTCACCCTGATCCTCACCGGTATCGCCCTGAACGCCTTCACGGGCGCGCTGATCGGGCTGTTCCTCTTCTTCGCCGACTCCGCTGCCGTCAGTCAGATCACCTTCTGGCAGCTCGGTTCGCTGGCGCAGGCGACCTGGCCGAAGGTCCTCGCGGTGCTGCCGTGCGCCGTGGCCGGTCTCGCGGTGGCGCCGCTGTACGCCCGCCGGCTCGATCTGCTGGCCCTCGGCGAGCGTCCGGCCCGGCACCTGGGCGTGGACGTGGAGCGGCTGCGGATCGTGCTGGTGCTGGTCATCGCGCTGCTGACCGCCGCCGCCGTCAGCGTCTCCGGGATCATCGGCTTCGTCGGTCTGGTCGTCCCGCATCTGCTGCGGATGGCCGCCGGTCCCGGGCACCGGTTCCTGATCCCGGGCAGCGCGCTCGGCGGCGCGGCCGTCCTGCTCGCCGCCGATCTCGCCGCCCGCACGATCGCCCAGCCCGCCGAACTCCCCCTCGGGGTCCTCACCGCCCTGCTGGGCAGCCCGTTCTTCCTGTGGCTGCTGCGCAGGACCCGCCGCAAGCAAGGAGGCTGGGCGTGAGAACCGCTCGCGCGAAGACCGGTCCTACGACGCCTTCCAGGCTCCGGCGTACGGCCCTCGGCCTGCTGCTTCCGGGGACCGAGCGGCCCGCTCCGCCACCGCGGCCCGGCCCCGGCGAGGTACTGGCCGAGGCGGCGGGGCTGCGCGTCCGCCTGGGCGGCCGGGAGGTGCTGCTCGGGGTGGACGTCGCCGCCCGCGCGGGCGAGGTGCTGGCGCTGGTCGGGCCCAACGGGGCGGGAAAATCCACCCTGTTGTCCGCGCTCGCGGCCGATCTGCCCGCCGCCGAGGGGGTCGTACGACTGCACGGGCGTCCGGCGGCCGAGTGGACGGCGCCCGAACTCGCGCTGCGCCGGGCCGTGTTGCCGCAGTCGGCGGCCCTGTCCTTCCCGTTCACGGTCGAGGAGGTCGTCCGGATGGGCCGGGCGCCCTGGGCCCGCACCCCGTACGACGACGACGCGGCGGTCGCCGCCGCGATGGCGGCCACCGAGGTCACCGGCTTCGCGTCGCGCTCGTTCGCCGCGCTCAGCGGCGGGGAACGGGCCCGGGTGGCGCTCGCCCGGGTGCTCGCGCAGCGCGCCCCGCTGCTGCTGCTCGACGAGCCGACGGCCGCACTCGACCTGCGGCACCAGGAGTTGGTGCTGCGGGTGTGCCGGGAACGGGCCGCGGCCGGGGACGCCGTGGTCGTGGTGCTGCACGATCTGGGGCTCGCGGCGGCGTACGCGGACCGGGCGGCGGTGCTGTGCGCGGGGCGGGTCGCGGCGCACGGCCCGCCGGCGGAGGTGTTCACCGACGGGCTGCTGACCGAGGTGTACCGGCAGCCGGTCGAGGTGCTTCCGCATCCGCGCACCGGGGCGGCCCTGATCACTCCGAAACGGGACGCTTGACCCGCCCTTGACCCTTCCGTGGGGTGTGTTTTGAGTCACCGTGATCTCACCGTTTCGGTACGCCGGGGGTGAGAGCTGAATCACCGAACGACCGGGTACCACCAAGGCAAGCCTCAGATAAGTTAGGCCAGCCTCACCATGCCGACACGGGTCTCACCGTGCGGTTTGTCCGATTTCTCTTGGAGCCTGAATGCGAGCCGTCCGACTCTCCGTTGTCACCGCCGCCGCCACCGCGGCGGCTCTGGCCGCCGTCACGGGTTGCACCGAGAAGAGCGACGCCAAGGACGGCGACGCGATCCAGGTGACCGCCGCCGACTCGACCTGCGACACCTCGGTGAAGTCGGTGCCGGCCGGACAGGTCACCCTGAAGATCGAGAACAAGGGCTCCAAGGCCACCGAGGTCGAGATCCTCTTCCCGGACGACCGGATCGTCTCCGAGAAGGAGAACATCGGCCCGGGCACCAAGTACACGCTGACCGCCGAGGTGAAGGCCGGTACGTACGAGATCGCCTGCCGGCCGGGCATGAAGGGCCTCGGCGTGCGCCAGAAGCTCACCGTGACCGGCGGCAAGGTCGCCAAGCGCGACCCGCGTCTGGACAAGGCCGTCGCCGCCTACCGCGAGTACGCGCAGGAGCAGGCCGACGCGACGCTCCCCAAGGTGCAGACGTTCGCCGACGCGGTCAAGGCCGGCGACCTCGAAGCCGCCAAGAACGCCTTCGCCCCCTCGCGTGTCGGCTGGGAGAGCACCGAGCCGATCGCCGAGTCCTTCGGTGACATCGACCCGAAGACGGACACCCGCGCGGACGGCCTGGAGAAGGGCCAGAAGTGGACCGGCTGGCACGCGCTGGAGAAGGCCCTGTGGACGGACAAGAAGATCGGCGCCGAGCAGAAGACGCTCGCCGACCAGCTCGTCTCGGACCTGAAGGACTGGCAGAAGCGGGTCGGCAAGGCGGAGATCACCCCGACCTCCATGGCCAACGGCGCCAAGGAGCTGCTGGACGAGGTCGCCACCGGCAAGGTCACCGGTGAGGAGGACCGCTACTCGCACACCGACCTCAGCGACTTCAAGGCCAACGTCGACGGCGCCCAGAAGTCGTACGAGCTGCTGAAGCCGGTCGCCGAGCAGAACGACAAGGCGCTGACCACCGAGCTGGACAAGCAGTTCGCTGCGCTGAACACGACGCTCGACAAGTACCGCTCCGACGACCCGAAGGACAAGGCGCAGAACGGCTTCGTGTCGTACGACAAGGTCACCAAGGAGCAGCGCAAGGAGCTGTCGGACGCGGTCAACGCGCTCGCCGAGCCCCTGTCAAAGCTCGCCGCCGCCGTCGTCAAGTAGCCGCGGACGGAGGAACAGCACGATGACGGACGCCCCGGACAGCACGGCGGGCACCGGACCCGTCGCGGGCGGCTCCGCGCCGTCCCGGCGTTCGCTGATCGGCTGGGGCGGTGCCGGGCTCGCGCTCGGTGCCGCCGTGGCCGGCGGTGCCGTCGCGATGACCCGTACCGGCAACGACGTCGACCCGGCCGGATCGGACGCCGGGGGCCCGGTCCCCTTCCACGGCGCCCATCAGGCCGGTATCGCCACGGCCGTCCAGGACCGGCTGCACTTCGCCGCGTTCGACGTGAAGACCGACGACCGCGCCGCGTTCGTCCGGCTCCTCAAGGACTGGACGCGCGCGGCGGCCCGGATGACCGCCGGGCACCCCGTCGGCGACGGCGCCTACGGTGGGCTCGCCGAGGCCCCGCCGGACGACACCGGCGAGGCGCTGGGCCTGAGTCCCTCCCGGCTGACGCTGACGATCGGCTTCGGCCCCTCCCTGTTCGAGAAGTTCGACCTGGCGGACCGGCGGCCCGAGGCGCTCGTCGACCTGCCGCGGTTCCCCGGCGACAACCTCGACAAGGCGCGCAGCGACGGCGACCTGTGCGTCCAGGCCTGCGCGGACGATCCGCAGGTCGCCGTGCACGCCATCCGCAACCTGGCCCGGATCGGCTTCGGCACGGTCGCCATCCGCTGGTCGCAGCTCGGCTTCGGCAAGACCTCCTCCACCACCCCGGGCGCGCAGACCCCGCGCAACCTGATGGGCTTCAAGGACGGCACCCGCAACATCGCGGGCACCGAGACCGAGCGGCTGAGGAAGTTCGTGTGGGTCGGCGAGGGCGACGGCACCGACTGGATGACCGGCGGCTCCTATCTCGTCGCCCGGCGCATCCGGATGAACATCGAGACCTGGGACCGCACCTCCCTCCAGGAGCAGGAGGACGTCTTCGGCCGCGACAAGGGCGAGGGCGCCCCCGTCGGCAAGGCCAAGGAGCACGACGAGCCGTTCCTGAAGGCGATGAAGCCCGACGCGCACGTCCGGCTCGCCCATCCCGACTCCAACAACGGGGTGACGATCCTGCGCCGCGGCTACTCCTTCACGGACGGCACCGACGGGCTCGGCCGCCTCGAAGCGGGCCTGTTCTTCCTCGCGTACCAGCGCGACGTGCGCAAGGGGTTCATCCCGCTGCAGCGCAGCCTGTCGCGGTCCGACGCGCTCAACGAGTACATCCAGCACGTGAGTTCGGCGGTCTTCGCCGTCCCGCCCGGCGTCCGGGACAAGGACGACTGGTGGGGCCGCACGCTGTTCTCCAAGGAGGCCTGACCGTGTTCTCCAACTACCTGATCGGGCTGCGCGAAGGCCTGGAAGCCAGCCTCGTCGTCTGCATCCTCATCGCCTATCTGGTCAAGACCGGCCGCCGGGACGCCCTGCGGCCGATCTGGATCGGCATCGGCGTCGCGATCGCCGTCGCCCTCGGCTTCGGCTGCGCGCTGGAGTTCGGCTCGCAGGAGATGACGTTCCAGGCGCAGGAGGGGCTCGGCGGTTCGCTGTCGATCGTCGCCGTCGGTCTGGTGACGTGGATGGTCTTCTGGATGCGGCGCACCGCCCGTCACCTGAAGGCCGAACTGCACGGCAAGCTGGACGCCGCGCTCGCCATGGGCACCGGCGCGCTGGTCGCCACCGCCTTCCTCGCCGTCGGCCGCGAGGGCCTGGAGACCGCCCTGTTCGTGTGGGCGTCGGTGCACGCCGCGAGCGACGGCACCCCCCGCCCGCTGATCGGCGTCGCCCTGGGCCTGGCCACCGCCGTCCTGCTCGGCTGGCTCTTCTACCGGGGCGCCCTGAAGATCAACCTGGCGAAGTTCTTCACCTGGACCGGCGGCATGCTCGTCGTCGTCGCGGCCGGTGTCCTCGCCTACGGCGTGCACGACCTCCAGGAGGCCGACTTCATTCCCGGCCTGACCAACCTGGCCTTCGACATCAGCGGCACGATCGACCCCACCAGTTGGTACGGCACCCTCCTCAAGGGCGTCTTCAACTTCCAGCCCGACCCCACCGTCCTCCAGGTCACGGTGTGGGCGCTGTACCTGGTCCCGACGCTCGCGGTCTTCCTCGCCCCGGTAGGGTTCGCCTCCGGGAAGGGGAAGGTGACGGCACCTGATGAGCAGGGATCACACGGGTCGCGGCCCACGAAGGCCCCGTAGTTCCGCCGGCCTGAGCCGGTTCGTCCGGTTCATCCGGGCGGCGGGAGCGGTGACCGCCCTGTCCGCCGTCGCCAGCGGCTGTGTGGTGGTGCACGGCGAGCGGGAGGTGGTCCCGGCGGCGACCCGCGCCGAAGCCGCCCGCGCGCTCAGGGACTTCACCACCGCCTACAACGAGGCGGACAGGACGTACGACCGCACGCGGGACGCGGACCGGGTGGCCGGGCCGCTCGCGGACATCGACGCGGCCAAGCTGAAGGCCGGGCACAAGAACAACCCCGGCGGGAATCCCGCGCATTCGGCGCTGGAGTTCCACGACGCGAGGTTCTCCATACCGGCGAAGGCGGCGTGGCCGCGCTGGTTCCTCGCGGACACCGCGGCCAACAAGGGCGCGCCGGGCAGCCGTTGGCTGCTGGTCTTCACCCGGGGCAGCGCTTCCGAGGTGTGGCAGGCCGCGTATCTGACGGTCCTCGCGGCCGACGAGGTACCGCGGTTGGCGAGGAACGCGGACGGCTGGGCGGAGCCCGTACCCGCCGACGATCCCGCGCTCGCCGTCGAACCGGAGAAGCTTCCCGGCGCCTACGCGACCTATCTGCGGGCCGGCGGCGGCGCGTTCGCGGCGGGCACGCACACCTCGCGGTGGCGGGCCCAGCGCGAGAAGTTCGCGAGCAAGCCGGGGCTCGCGCGCCAGTACATCGACGAGCCGCTGACGGCGGGCGACTACGCGCCGGTGGGGCTGCGCACCGCGGACGGCGGGGCGCTGGTGTTCTTCACGACGCACCGCTTCGAGAAGCAGACCGCCGCCGAGGGCACCGAGGTCCCCACCCCCAACGCCGACGTCCAGGCGCTGACCACCGGGGAGATCAAGCAGTCGCTGACCCTGGAGTTCGTCTCCAACCAGGTGGCCCTGGACCCGGCGAAGAACGCGGGCGACCGGCGGGTGTCGGTGCTCGGCCGGGTCGAGGGGCTGACCGGCGCGAAGGGCGAGTAGCCCGGCGGGCCGGCCCGGGGCCGCGGCTCAGCCCCGGTGCGGCCAGGCGGCGAGCTGCTCGGCGCCGCCGTTCTCCCCGGCGTAGCGGGCGCAGGCGTCGGTGAGGGGCTCCAGCACGGTCAGCGGGTCGGGCAGCGGATGCTCGGGGCCGCGCACCCAGTCGACGCCCAGACCGCCCGGGAGCTGGGCCGGGGGCACCAGGACGTAGGAGCCGCGGCAGTGCCAGCGGAAGCCGGGGTGCTCGTCCATCGTCTCGGGGTGGCAGTCCAGCTCGCAGGGCCACCACTCGTCCTCGTCCTCGGGGGTGCCGCGGGTGAGGGTGAAGAAGAGCATCCGGCCGTCGCCGGTCTCGGCGACCGGGCCGACGTCGACGCCCGCGGCCAGCAGCCGCTCCAGCGCCTCGCGGCCGGCCTCCAGCGGCACGTCGAGGACGTCGTGCACCATGCCGGTCGCGGTGATGAAGTTCGCCTGCGGCTGGTGCCGGGCCCAGCGCTCGATCTGCGCGCGGTCGGTGGTGGACTGCGTCTGCCAGGCGAAGGAGACGGGGTGGCGGGCGGGCGTGGGACAGCCCACGCGGTCGCAGGAACAGCGGTAGCCCACGGGGTGGGCGGCCTGCGCGAGCGGCAGGCCCGCGTCGGCGGCGGCGAGCAGCAGGGCCTCGCGCCGGGCCTCGGACGTCTCCGCAGGGGGCTTCGGCCGGCGTCCGCGCAGCCACTGGGAGATCCTGCCCTGCGCGCCGGAGCGGCGTCCGAACTCTGCGCTCATCTATCCCCTCGCCAAGCCGTAGTGCACTCGTCGTCCTTGCCCATGGTCCCACCATCCTGCGCCCCGGGTGGCCGGAGCCGACAACCGGGGTAGGTGGGACGATGCCTCCACCCGGCCCTGATCAGGGGTTATTGCATGAAGTGTGACGATTTCCGCACGTGCAGGACAGGACAGGACAGGACCGATCAGCGGGGGGCGAGACCGTACAGCGCGTAGTCGACCAGGGTGTCCGTGTAGTCGTACGTGATCGGGGCCGTGCGCTGGAGCCAGCGCTGGGCGAGCGGGGAGACGAACAGCTCCAGGGCGATCCGGGGGTCGATCTCCGGGCGGATGCCGCCGTGCTCCTGCGCGGAGCGCAGCCGGCGGACGTAGAGCCGGAGCTGCGGTTCGAGGAGCCGCGCGACGAACTCGGCGCCGAGCCGGTCGTTGACCAGGCCCTCGGCCGCCAGGGCGCGGGCGGGCACCTCGAAGGCGGGGTCGAGCAGCTCATCCACGGTGGCGCGCAGCACCAGCTTGAGGTCGGCGGCGAGGTCCCCGGTGTCCGGGAGGGTGTACGGCTCCTGTCCGGCGGCCCGGGCGGTCCGCTCGCCGAGGTCCGTGAAGGCGTCGAGGAGCACGTCGGCCTTGGACGGCCACCAGCGGTAGATGGTCTGCTTGCCGACTCCGGCGCGGGCCGCGATGCCCTCGATGGTGGTCTTCGGGTAGCCGGTCTCGCCGACCAGGGCGAGGGCGGCGGCGTAGATCGCGCGGCGGGACCTCTCGCTGCGCCGGCTGGCGTCGGGGCCGGGGCGCTCGACGGGGCCGGGGCCCGGGGCGGGATCGGGGCTGGAGGGGGGCTTCTCGGCCATGGGCCGAACCTACCAGGCACGCGATACGGCCCGTCTCGCGTGCGGGGGTACGGGCGTGCGGGGGTACGGGCGTCCGCGCGTCCGGGGGTACGGGGGTACGGGGGTACGGGGTACGGGGTACGGGCCCGCCGGTTCTAGCCGGCCTCGGGCGGGGGCCAGGCGTTGCCCCAGTCGGTGGCGCGGGCCGCCCTGTAGAGGGGGCCGTGGCGTTTGGTCACCGTCTCGCGGCGCAGGGTCTCGTCCGGTTCGCACAGGTCCAGGAGCACCTGGCCCTTGCGGATCTGCGGCCTGCGGACGATACGGGCGGGCGCCGGGGAGGGCGGGAAGCGGGTGGCCGCGACGTAGCTGAACTTCTCGTCCTCGTAGGGCAGGGAGCCGCCCTTGACCTGGCGGTGCAGGGAGGAGCGGGCGACCCGCGCGGAGAAGTGGCACCAGTCCTCGCCGGGGACGATGGGGCAGGCCGCGCTGTGCGGGCAGGGGGCGGCGACGTGGAATCCGGCGCGGATCAGGCGGTCGCGGGCGGCGAGGACGCGGGCGTAGCCGTCGGGGGTGCCGGGCTCGACGACCACGACGGCCTGGGCGGCGCTCGCGGCGGCGTCCACGACGGACGCCCGGTCGTCCTCGGTGAGTTCGCCGAGGACGTAGGAGACGGTGACGAGATCGGTGCTCTCGATCGTGAGCGCCGCTCCGATACGAGAGCGCTGCCAGGTGGCGCCGGTCAGCTCGGGGTTGGCGGCGGCGATCTCGCGGCCGAGGGCGAGGGCTGGCTCGGCCCAGTCGAGGACGGTCACCTCGCGGGCGCCCGCCCAGGTCGCGTTCACCGCCCAGGTCGCCGCGCCGGTGCCGCCGCCGACGTCCACGTGGCCGGCCGGCGCCCAGCCGGGTACCGCGTCCGCGAACGCGTCGAGGGCCGCGCTGACCGCCTCGAACGTCGCGGGCATCCGGTACGCGGCGTAGGCCGCCACGTCCGACCGGTCGCGGAGGACCGGGGTGTGTGTCGGGGTGGTGCCCCGGTAGTTCACGATCAGCCGGTCGACCGCCTGTGTGGCCGCCTTCGGCGGGAGGCCGTCGAGGAGGTCCGCGAGGGCGCTGCGCAGGGTGTCGGCGGGGGGCGGGGGGGCGTTCACGGGGCGATTCTCTCAGGTGCGGCGCGTCGCCCGCGGCGCGGGCGGTCCCCCTGCTCCGGAGGGGGGTACGGCCCCCGGCCTCCGGCCGGATCGTCTCCCGCCCGCGCACCGCCCGTCACCGTCCCCCGACAAGCTCGGCCCTCCCCTGGGGGCTGCCCGCCGTCGGCGGGTTGCGGGTGTGGGGCCTGGGCCGGCCTCCGGCCGGATCGTCTCCCCGCCCGCGCACCGCCCGTCACCCTCTCCCGACAGGCTCGGCCCTCCCGTGGGGGCTGCTCGCCGTCGGCGGGTTGCGGGTGCGGGTCCTGGGCCGGCCTCCGGCCGGATCGTCTCCCGCCCCCGCACCGCCCGTCACCGTCCCCCGACAAGCTCGGCCCTCCCGTGGGGGCTGCCCGCCGTCGGCGGGTTGCCGGTGCGGGGGGGGCTCATGTGCCTCGTACCGCTCTGCGCAGGCGGGTGGCCGCCGCTGCCCGGGGGGTGTTGTCCGGTGGGCGGCGGACGGGGTGGACGGTGTTGGCGAGGAGGACCAGGAAGGTGCCGGTGACCGGGTCGAGGACCAGGGACGTGCCGGTGAACCCGGTGTGACCCGCCGCGCCGCCGCCCGCGAGGGTGCCCATGAACCGGGGCTGGTCGAGGGCGAACCCGAGCCCGGGCGGGGTCAGCAGGAGTTCGACGAAGTCGGGGCCGAGGATGCGCGCGGGCCCGTAACTGCCGCCCGCGAGCAGGGTGCGGCAGAAGACGGCCAGGTCCCGCGCGGTGGAGAAGAGGCCCGCGTGACCGGCCACCCCGCCCAGCGCCCAGGCGTTCTCGTCGTGCACGACCCCGCGCAGCATGCCCCGGTCCGCCTTGCCCCACGGCCGGCGCTGGTCCTCCGTGGCGGCGGCGCCGGGGCAGGGCCCGAAGGCGGTGGCGTTCATCCCGAGCGGGCGGGTGATGCCGTCCCGCACCAGGACGTCGAGCGGCCGGCCGCTGACCCGCTCCAGCACGAACTGCAGCAGGATCAGGTTGAGGTCGGAGTACAGGTACTCCCCCGGCGCGGACGAGGGCGCCTCGGCCCGCAGCGTCTCCAGCCGGGCCGAGTCGTCCGGGCAGTCGTACAGCGGGAGTTCGGGGCGCAGCCCGGAGGTGTGGGTGAGGAGCTGCCGTACGGTGACGCCGTGTTCGCGGACCCCGCGGAACTCGGGCAGGTACGCGCCGACCCGGGCGTCGATGCCGAGGGTGCCGCGCTCCAGTTGCTGCACCGCGGCGACGGCCGTGAACAGCTTGGTGAGCGAGGCCAGGTCGAAGGGCGTGTGCACGGTCACCGGCACGCGCGCCTCCGCCGCCAGCTCCCGGCCCGCGCCGGCCGCCTCGTCGTAGGACGCGTAGCGCACCGCCCATCCGGCCGCCTCCTCGACGGCGATGACCGGGCCGCGTCCGGCGACCATGACGACGCCCGCCGCCCACGGGTCGGGCCCCTCGGTGAGGGCGCGGACCTCGCGGGCGAGCCGCCGCAGCTCTCCGGCGTCGAGTCCGGCGCGTTCCGGTGTGTCGATCCGCAGTCTGGGTGCGCTCAGCTCTCCGCCGCCTTTCGGTCCGTTGGGTGCCCCGCCGGGTGCCCCGCGCTCCGGGGACGGCACAGTCCCACGAAGCAGGCGACGGCCACCAGTACGGCCGTCAGCTGGACCACGGCCATCGGGACCGCGGTGTGCTCGCCCGCGACGCCGACGAGCGGTGAGGCGACCGCGCCGACGAGGAAGGAGGTCGTGCCGAGCAGCGCGGAGGCGGAACCGGCCGCGTGCCGTACCCGCATGAGGGCGAGCGCCTGGGTGTTGGGCAGCGCGAGGCCCATCGCGGACATCAGCACGAACAGCGCGACGGCCACCGGCGCGAGCCCGACGGTTCCGAACACGCCGCCGGACATGAGCAGCAGGGCGGTCGCGGCGAGGACGACGACGGCGAGCCCCACCGCGAGGACCTTCTCCAGCGGGACCCGGCCGACCAGCACCTTGCCGTTGATCTGACCGGCGATCACGAGGCCGACGGAGTTCACGCCGAAGAGCAGGCTGAAGGTCTGCGGGGAGGCGCCGTAGATCTCCTGGATCACGAACGGGGAGGCGGAGATGTAGGCGAACAGGGCCGCGAAGGTGAAACCGCCGGCGAGCATGTAGCCGGTGAAGACCCGGTCGGCGAGCAGTCCGCGCATGGCGTGCAGCGCCTCGCCGACGCCGCCCACGTGCCGGTCCTCGGGCCGCAGCGTCTCGGGCAGCCTCGCCCAGACGACCGCGGTGAGCGCGATGCCGACGGCGGTGAGGACGACGAACACGCCCCGCCAGTCGGTGACGCGCAGGATCTGGCCGCCGATGAGCGGCGCGACGACCGGGGCGACCCCGGATATCAGCATGAGGGTGGAGAAGAAGCGGGCCATCGCGTCGCCGTCGTACAGGTCGCGCACGACCGCCCGGGCGATGACGATGCCGGCGGCGCCCGCGAGCCCCTGGACGAGGCGGAAGGCGACGAGGAGTTCGACGGTGGGGGCGAGCGCGCACAGCACGGTCGCGAGGACGTACACGACGAGGCCGGAGAGCAGCGGGCGTCTGCGGCCCCACCGGTCGCTCATCGGGCCGACGACGAGCTGGCCGAGCGCCATGCCCGCGAGGCAGGCGGTGAGCGTGAGCTGCACCGTCGCGGCGGGGGCGTGCAGGGCTCCGGTGACCTCCGGCAGCGACGGGAGGTACATGTCCATCGCGAGCGGGGGTGTGGCGGTGAGCCCGCCGAGGACGAGGGTGACGAGCAGTCCGGTACGCCCGCCGGGCCGGCTGTGTCCGGCCTGCCTGGTGCTTCCGGCGCCGGGGTCCGTGGCGTCGGCGCCCGCGGCCCGTGATGGTGCGGGCACCGCGCCCGGCCGGGGCACGGCGGCGCGCGTCGGCGCGGTGCCCGTGGTGGGCGCCGGTGCGGTGCCGGTGGCGGTTGCCGGTGCGGTGCCGGTGGCGGTCGCCGGTGCTGTGCCGGTCGCCGGTGCGGTGCCGGTGGTGGGCGCCGGTGCGGTGGCTGTCGCCGGTGCGGTGGCGGTCGCGTCCGTTGGGGGCCCGTACGGGCCTTCCTGGTCCCGCGTGGTGCGGCCACGCTCGGGCATGTGCCCCTCCCTCTCCGAGTGATGCGCCCCCTATGCTCTCAGTTCGAACAGCGTGTTCGGGGTCACAGAACGAGGTGCGGGCATGACGGGCGAGCGCGAACGCGTGCGGTGGGGGATTCTGGCGACCGGCGGGATCGCCGCGGCGTTCACGGCCGACCTGGTGGACCTGCCGGACGCCGAGGTCGTGGCCGTCGCCTCCCGCTCGGACGCTTCGGCCAAGGCGTTCGCGGAACGGTTCGGCATCCCGCGGGCGTACGGGGACTGGGCGTCGCTCGCGGCGGACGAGGACGTCGACGTCGTGTACGTCGCCACCCCGCACGCGGCGCACCGGGCGACGGCCGGGATGTGCCTGGAGGCGGGCCGCCATGTGCTGTGCGAGAAGGCGTTCACGCTCAACGCGCGGGAGGCGGAGGAACTCGTCGGTCTCGCCCGGCGGCACGACCGCTTCCTGATGGAGGCCATGTGGATGTACTGCAATCCGCTGGTCCGGCGGCTGAAGGCGCTGGTGGACGACGGGGTGATCGGTGAAGTCCGCACCGTGCAGGCCGACTTCGGTCTGGCGGGCCCGTTCCCGCCCGCCCACCGGCTGCGCGACCCGGCGCAGGGCGGCGGCGCCCTGCTCGATCTCGGCGTCTATCCGGTGTCGTTCGCGCAGTTGCTGCTCGGGGAGCCGTCGGACATCGTCGCGAGAGCGGTGCTCTCCGAAGAGGGCGTCGATCTCCAGACGGGTGCACTGCTCTCCTGGGAGAGCGGCGCTCTCGCATCGGTGCACTGCTCCATCAACGGCGGCACCCCGGTGGCCGCCTCCGTGACCGGTTCCGAGGGCCGCGTCGACATCCCGGACGGCTTCTTCTTCCCGGAGTACTTCGTGGTGCACCGCGACGGCCGCGAGCCCGAGACGTTCCGCGCGGAGCCGTCGGCGGGGCCCCGCAACAGCCTGCGGCACGAGGCCGCCGAGGTGATGCGCGCCCTGCGGGCCGGCGAGCGCGAGTCCCCGCTCGTCCCGCTGGACGGCACGCTCGCCGTGATGCGGACGCTCGACACGATCCGGGACCGCGTCGGCGTCCGCTATCCCGGCGAGGCCGGCGCGGTGGACGTCAGGCCTGCTTGAGCCCCTGGTCGCCGACCTCCGTCACGAAGGACGCGGCCGTGCTGACCGGCGCCCCCGGGGTCGTCACCGCGGTCACCGTCCTGAAGTCGGCCCGCGCGGCCTGCCGGCCCAGCTCGACCGTCACATAGCCGCGCCGCCCGTTGTAGAACTTCAGGTGCGGGTTGGCCTGGGTGTAGGTGGCCCAGTTGGCGGGCCGGTCGGCGCCGTCCTTGCCGCTGGTGACGGAGGTGGCGACGATCTCGGTGCCGAGGACCTTCGACGCCGGGTCGTCGAAGTCGGCGAGGATGTCGAAGGCGTAGCCCACGTGCACGTCGCCGGTGAGCACCATCAGGTTGTCGGTGCCGGTGGCGCGGGCGCCGGCCAGGACCCGCTGCCGGGAGGCCCGGTAGCCGTCCCAGGCGTCCATGGACACCTTGGCGACGGGGTTCAGGTCCAGCTTGCGCTGGGAGAAGGTGACCTGCTGCGGGACGACGTTCCACAGGGCGCGCGAGGTGCGCCAGCCGTCGATCAGCCAGCGTTCCTGTGTGGCGCCGGTGATGGTGCGCGCCGGGTCGTCCGACTCGGGTCCCGGTACGTGCGAGCCGTCGCCGTAGGCCTGGTTGGAGCGGTACTGGCGGGTGTCGAGGATGTCGAACTGGGCGAGCCGGCCCCAGACCAGCCTGCGGTAGAGCTGGGCGTCGGGCCCGACCGGGAGCTGGGGACGGCGCAGCGGCTGGTTCTCCCAGTAGGCGCGGTAGGCGGCGGCGCGGCGCAGCAGGAACTCCTCCGGCGGGCCGTCGTTCTCGTCGATGTCGTCGGCGTAGTTGTTCTCCGTCTCGTGGTCGTCCCAGGTGACGGCGAAGGGGTGGGCGGCGTGCGCGGCCCGCAGGTCGGGGTCGGACTTGTAGAGGGCGTACCGCAGGCGGTAGTCCTCCAGCGTCACCGTCTCGTGGTTGAAGAGGGCGGGGAGCGTCCGGTCGGTGTACTTGCGGGCGCCGCCCGCGGAGTCGACGGCGTACTCGTACAGGTAGTCGCCGAGGTGGAAGACGACGTCGACGTCCTCCTCGGCGAGGTGGCGGTAGGCGGTGAAGTAGCCGTCGTGGTAGGCCTGGCAGGAGACGGCGGCCAGCCGGAGCGCCGGGACGTGGGCGCCGGGGGCGGGGGCGGTGCGGGTGCGGCCCGTCTCGCTGGTCCAGCCGCCGGCCGTGAAGCGGTAGTAGAAGACGCGGTCGTGGTCGAGTCCGCCGACCTCGACGTGTACGGCGTGGTGGTACTCGGGGTGCGCGGTGGCGGTGCCGCGCCGCACGATCCGGCGGAAGCGCTCGTCGTGCGCCAGTTCCCAGCGCACGGCGACACGTTGGGCGGGCAATCCGCTGTCGGGCTGGTACGGCGAGGGCGCGAGCCGGGTCCACAGCAGCACCGAGCCGGGCAGCGGGTCACCGGAGGCGACGCCGAGCGTGAAGGGGTTCTCGGTGATTCTCGCCGCGTCGAGTTCGGCGGCGCTCGCCACGCCGGCGCCCGGCAGGTCGACGGCGAAGGCGAGCGCCGCGGCGGCGCCGGTGACGGTGAGGAAGCGGCGGCGCCCGATGTGCCGTGCGACGGCGCGGAGTTCGGGGGCGTGCTGCGACGGATGCTCGTGGGCTGCGGGTGTCATCTGGCCCTCCCCTGACGGTGGTGGTACTCGGCATTGGAGTGGCCGGGATCGACGGCGACTTGGCGCGTACACAACAGGAGCATGGCGGGGGGATGAGTTCCGGATGCCGGCCCCGTCAACGGGGCCTCCCGTACGCTGCGGGCCCATGAACGCCATGAACGCGATGAACCCCCCGGACCCCCAGGAGACCCGGGACACCCCGGACACCCCGGACGCTCCCGACGCCCCGGCCCCCCAGGCTTCCCGGGTTTCCCAGGCGTCCCAGGCGTCCCAGGCGTCCCGGGATTTCCAGGAGGCGAAGACGGCGGTGGTGACCGGAGCGGGCTCCGGCATCGGCCGCGCGGTCGCCGTCGAACTGCTCCGCGCCGGCTGGTCGGTGGCGCTGGCCGGGCGCCGCGCCGAGCCCCTGGAGGAGACCGCCGCGCTCGTGCCGGAAGCGCCCTCGATCGCCGTCGTCACGGATGTCGCGCGCCCCGAGGACGTGGCCGCCCTGTTCGCGGCGGTACGCGACCGGTTCGGCCGGCTGGACCTGCTGTTCAACAACGCGGGGACGTTCGGCCCCGGCGGGGTGCCGGTCGAGGAACTGTCCTACGAGGCCTGGCGGCACGTCGTGGACACCAACCTGAACGGCGCGTTCCTGTGCGCCCAGGCGGCGTACCGGCAGATGAAGGAGCAGGACCCGCAGGGCGGCCGGATCATCAACAACGGCTCCGTCTCGGCGCACACACCCCGGCCCCGGTCGGTCGCCTACACCGCGACGAAGCACGCGCTGACGGGCCTGACCAAGTCGCTCTCCCTGGACGGCCGCCCGTACCGGATCGCCTGCGGCCAGATCGACATCGGCAACGCGGCCACCGACATGACGGAGCGGATGCGGACCGGGACACTCCAGGCGAACGGCGAACTCGCCGTCGAACCGGTCATGGACGTGGCCGACGTGGCCCGCACCGTACGGCACATGGCCGAGCTGCCGCTGGAGGCGAACGTGCAGTTCGCGACCGTACTGGCGACGGCGATGCCCTACGTGGGGCGCGGCTGACCCGCATCCGGCCCCGCCGGCACGTCCACGACGGCCCGTCCGTCGGGTACGGGGGAAACGGCGCCGGCGTTCACCACATCTGGTCAAGCCGTCAACCTACACAAACGGAAGCTGAATCTCCGGACCATACGAACCGGTGATGGGCTTATGCTCAACACCTCGTTCTTCCACGAGAGCTTCACACTTGGAGGAAGAGACTTCGGTACGGCCAACGGTCCATACCGAGGGGGGAGGTGGCAGTCGCTCCGCGGCCCGGGTGGGGGCGGGCCCCGCGCGGGACGCGGGGAAAGCACCGGATCGCGGCGCGGCTGACGCCATGGGAACGGCAGGCACCGCACAGTTGTCAGGGCTGTGCGGTGTTTTGCTGTGTGGTGCTCTGCGGTGCGGTGCTTTGCCGTGCGGTGCTTCGCCGTGCGGACTCGCTCTGTCCAGCGCGGCGCGGCGCGGTGTTTGCGGCGCCCGGTGCTTGTGCGGCGCCCGGTGCTTGTGCGGCGCGCGGTGCTTCCTCGGGCCGGGCGTCCGGGGTCAGCGCTTGCGTCGGCGGCGGCCCCCGCCGGATGTCTCGGCGGACGCGTCGGCCGCCTCCTGGGCCGTACGGCGCCGGCGTCCGCGCAGGGCCACCGCGCCGCCCGCGAGCAGGACGACCGCCGCGCCGGCCCCGCCGACCAGCCCCCAGGGCGAGCCGTCGCTCTTCGGGCCGGCGGCCGGGGCTCCCGCCGCCGGTTTCGCCGCCCGGTGCGAGGGGGCGGCGCTCGCGCCGCCCTCGCTGAGCGGATCGACGAGCGTGCCCACCGGCTCGGCCGTGCCGTTCCTGAAGCCCCAGTCGAGCAGTTGGGCCGCCTCCTCGTAGACGCCGCTGCCGCCGCTCTTCGGGTGCATCACCGTGACGAGGAGCGTGCGCCCGCCGCGCGTGGCGGCACCGGTGAAGGTGTTGCCGGCGTGGCTGGTGTAGCCGTTCTTCACCCCGATCAGACCGTCGTACGTCTTCACGCCCCACGCGCCGGTCAGCAGGCGGTCGGTGTTCTGGATCTGGAAGGTCTTCTTGCCGCCCGCAGGGAAGTCGGCCGTCTTCGTCGCGCAGTAGCCGCGGAAGTCGGCGTTCGCCAGGCCGTGCCGGGCGAACAGCGTCAGGTCGTAGGCGGAGGAGAGCTGGCCCGGGTGGTCGAAGCCGTCGGGGCTGACCACGTGCGTGTCCAGGGCTTGCAGGTCCTTCGCCTTGGCCTGCATCTCGGCGACCGTGGCGGGGACACCGCCGTTCATGTGGCTGAGCACGTGCACGGCGTCGTTGCCGGAGCGCAGGAAGACGCCCTGCCACAACTGCTCGACCGTGTAGGTGATGCCGGGCTTGATCCCGACCAGGCTGGAGCCCGCGGGCACGTCGGCGATCTCGGCGTCGGTCACCCGGTGCGTCTGGGTCCGCTCGAACTTGCCCAGCACGGTGTCCGCGAACAGCATCTTCAGGGTGGAGGCGGGTGCCAGGCGCCGGTGCGCCTGGTAGGAGGCGAGCACCTGGCCACTGGCGTGGTCCGCGACCAGCCAGGCGCGGGCCGTGAGGTGCTTGGGCAGCGCCGTGCCGTCGCTCGTCTGGACCCCGGCGCGGCCGAGCCGCGCACCGCCGATCGTCGTGGCGGCGGAGGCGGGGCCCGCGGTCGCGGCGGCGAGGGGAACGGCGGCGGCGAGGCCCAGAGCGGCACGGCGGGAGAGCCCGGAAGAATCACGCATCCCGGGACCGTACAAAGCCGCTCCGCGCGGCTCGACAGCGGGGTGACCAAGGAAAGGGAAGCCGATCCCCAAGGGTCGGCAAAGGCACCCCGGGCCCGCCCGTTTCCCCGGTTCGCGCAGGTCCCCGCACCCGCCCCCGCTTCTCTCGGCTCTCTCTCGGTTCAGGCATATCCGGCGCCGGCCCGGCGCGAAGGTTCCTCCCCCGCGTGTGGCCGCGCCCACAACGGGCGCCGAGTCGTCCGGTTCGGAGCGGGGGCCGTTCAGCGTCCGAGTATCCGGTCGGCCTCGGCCAACTGGGCCGGGGTGAGCGGCCCCTTCGCGAGCGCGCCCGCGTTCTCCTCGGCCTGGGCGACCGAGCGGAACCCCGGGATCGGCACGGTCCGGGGGCTGCGGGCCCACAGCCAGCCGAGGGCGCCCTGTGCGAGGGTACGGCCGCCGCTGGTCAGGATCTCCCTCAGCGCCTCCACCCGGGCGAGCCACCGCGGGTCGGCGCCGCCCTCGCCGGTGAAGCCGGGCAGCCAGGCGGGCGGCGCGCTGCGTATGTCGCCCGCCGCGAGGGTGCGCCCCGGCGCGTGCCGGCCGGTCAGCAGCCCCATGGCCAGCGGACTGCGGTTGATGCTCGCGAGGCCGAACTCCTCGCAGAAAGCGACGAGTTCGGGCGCGTCCTGGAGCACGTTGAGCCGGTGCTGCACGGCCGCGCAGTGCTCCCCCGCCGCGAACACGGCCGCGCGCCGCGGGTCGTCGGTGCTCCACGCGTAGGCGCGGATCAGCCCCTCGCGGACGAACTCCTCGCAGGCGTCGCGGAGTTCGGCGGCCCGCTCGGGTTCGGCGTCGGAGATGTGCAGTTGGTAGAGGTCGATCCAGTCGGTGCCGAGCCGGCGCAGCGAGGCGGTGAGGGCGCGGCGGGCGTACGCCGGGGAGTCGTCGGTGCCGGTGAGAAGGCGGCGGTCCTCGTCGATGACGTTGCCCCACTTGGTGGCGAGGACCACGTCGGCCCGCCGCTTGCCGAGGGCCCGCGCGAGCACCCGTTCGCTGTGCCCGGCGCCGTACGCGTCCGCCGTGTCGAAGAAGGTCACGCCGAGGTCGAGGGCGCGGCGGACGGCCCGTACGGACTCCTCGTCGTCCACCGCGCCCCAGCCGAGCGGCTGCCCGTCCGGGGTCGCCCACTCGCCGCCGATGGCCCAGCAGCCGAAGCCGAGGGCACTCACCTCGATACCGCCCGCACTGCCGGTGCCGGTGCCGGTGCCGGTGCCGGTGCCGGTGCCGGTGCCGCCCAGTGTCCTGTTCCCGAAGTTCTCCATGCCCCGGAACGCTAGGAGTTGGAGCGCACGTGAACACAAGCCCGCGCGGGAAGTCGTCCCGGCCGGCCGGGATGTCGTCCGGCTCGTCCAGCCCGGCGGGTCTCGCGGCGCGTCTCGGCTCCGGTCCTCGGGCGGCCCGTACGTCTAGGCCTGGCCCGTTTCGAAGCGGCTGATCTTGCCCGCGTCGTCCACGGTGAAGGTCCACTTGGTCTTCATCTCGCCCCAGGTGTCGTTGCGGTACCGCACGACGAGGGAACGGCCGCCGTCGGACTCGTTGTCGACGTCCATGTGGCCCCGGGAGGAGAAGACCTCGCGCTCGGTCCAGTCGGCGACGTCCCGGTCGGAGCCGTCGTCGGACATGGTGGCGCCGGGTGCGAGGGCCGCCTGGAACGCGTCACGGTCGTGGGCGTTCACGGCGGTGACGAAGGCACGGACGGCCGGATCGCTGAGTTTCGCTACCTGAATCGTCATGGCAAGCAGACTCACACCGGTCCCCGGGGCCCGCCACCCGAACGGCCGCGCGCACCCTCCGGGCACGTGTGATCGGTGCGACGGTGGAGACCCGGGAGGGGACCGTGGCCGTTGTCTGCACTGGGAGTCACCGTGACCTGTTTCGACCGGCGTGATCTGGGACTGCTGCTGCTCCGTCTGAGCGCGGGCGGCGCACTGGCCGCGCACGGAGCGCAGAAGCTGTTCGGCTGGTTCGGCGGCGGCGGCCTCGAGGGGACCGGAGCGGCCATGGAGTCCATGGGCTACTCCCCCGGCAAGGCCAGCGCCACCGCGGCCGGCCTCGCCGAGGCGGGCGGCGGTACCCTCCTCGCCCTCGGTCTGGCGACCCCCGCGGCCGGTGCGGCGGCGGCCGGGGCGATGGCCGGCGCGGCGGCGGTGCACTTCCCGAACGGGTTCTTCGCGCAGAGCGGCGGCTTCGAGTACCCGGCGACGCTCGGCCTCGCCGCGGTGAGCCTCGCGGTGGCGGGCCCCGGCCGGCTGTCCCTGGACCACGTACTGGGCGACACGGTGAACCGGAACTGGATGGTGCCGGCCGCGCTCGGGGTGAGCGCGGCGGTCACCGCGGTCACCATCGGCGCCCGCCACAACCGGCTCCGCAAGGCCCGGCAGGACGAGCAGGAGGGGTAGGCACCTCGCTCGCACGGCCTTCCCCAGGTCAGTGCAGGAGGAGTAGGCACCCCGCTCACACGGCCTTCCCCAGGTCAGTGCGCCGGTCACGTCCACCGCGACCGGAGCTGTTCACCCCCCGGTCAGGGGTACGTCGCCGGAAGTTGGCGGACGCCGCACAGCCTTCTCCTCGACATCGCGTCGACGAAAGGGCCCCCGTGCAGGACAACGTTTTCCCCAGAGGCCGTCGGACGACCGCCGTGCTCGGCGGTGTGCTGACGCTCACGGCCATGGGGCTGGGAAGCCAGGCACACGCGGCGAGTTACGGCACGCCGAGCCTGTCCCTGTCGGCCACGTATCTGTCGGGCGCGGTGGGCGCGACCGCCGATCCGACCGTGAACGTGACCGTCGCGCAGAGCGGGGCCGACGCCGGCGCGCTCGCCGTCACGGTCACCAAGAGCAGCAAGACGGCGGTGGCGAACACCGGGGACGTCACGGTCACCGGGACGGGCGCCACCCGTACGGTCACGGTCGCCGCCCGGGCCCAGGGCTACACCGACCTCACCCTCCAGGTCACCGGCGTGGACGGCAAGAAGGTCACCAAGACGCTGCACTACGCCGCCTCCGCCTCCGTGCAACTCCCGGCGCAGACGCGGTACTTCACCGGTTCGAGCGACGCGTCCGCGGCCGTCGACGTAGGCGGCGGTTACGTGGTCGTGGCGGACGACGAGTCCAACACGCTGCGGCTGTACGACCGTTCGGCCTCGGGTGCGCCGGTCAGGACCTGGGACTTCGGCTCCAAGGCGGGCGTGTCCAAGGAGATCGACATCGAGGGCGCCACGCGGGTCGGCGACACGATCTACTGGACGGGCTCGCTCGGCAACAACAAGGACGGCAAGTACAAGGCCGACCGCAACACCGTCTTCACCACGACGGTGACCGGCTCCGGCGCCTCGACCGACCTCGCCTACGGGCGCTCGTACAAGAAACTGCGGGACGATCTCGTCGCCTGGGACAAGGCGAACGGCGACCGTTACGGCTTCGCGCGGGGTACGGCGGACGGCCAGGTGCCCAAGCAGATCGACGGGTTCAACGTGGAGGGCCTGGAGTTCGCGCCGGACTCGGCCACCACCGCCTACCTCGGTTTCCGCGCGCCGCTCGCCCCGGCGGTGCCCGGCGGCAAGGCGCTGATCGTGCCGGTCACCAACTTCGACAAGGTGCTGAGCAGCGGTTCGAAGGCGACGTTCGGGACGCCGATCGAGCTGGACCTCGGCGGCCTCGCGATACGTGACATCCGCAAGAACGCGGCCAACCAGTACCTGATCGTGGCCGGTTCGTGGGCGGCGGACGACAACACCGACCCGTACGCCCTGTACTCCTGGGACGGCAACGCGGCGCACGCGCCGGTCAAGCGTCTCGACCTGCCGACCTCGGACCCGGGCGGCTGGGAGGCGGTCGTCGACGTCCCCGACCTCGGCGTGCCCGGCGCCCGCGCCCAGCTCATCACCGACGACGGTTCGGCGGACCTGTACGGCGACGGCACCGAGGCCAAGGACCTCGACCACGCGGAGTGGAAGAAGTCCCGGGCGACCTGGTTCACGGTCACCAACTGACGGTGACCGGACGGGCAACGGCCGTGTACCGCAAGCATGTTGACACGGGTCGGCCGTGAGCCCGCGTACTGCCCGGACGTACCTGTGCCCCCGTACCGCGGGGGCACAGGCGCGTCCGGAGCCGGTCGCGTCTGCCCGGCGGGCGCGGGATGCGGGGGCCTGCCGTGGGGCGGATTTCAGCCGTTCTCCGAGGTGGGAGGGGGGGACGGGCCGCGTCCCTCGCGGCGTGGGGCGGCCGGCGGCACGCGCGGACCGGCCGGGTGTCCCGTCGTGTCCGCGAGCCGGCTCCCGGTGCCCGATCGGCCGTCCGGGAGCGGCGCCGTTGCCCGTTCGGGCAACGCGGGTGCCCCGCCGGTCAGATGTAGCCCTCCCGCAGGGCGTGGGCCACGGCGTGCGCGCGGTTGCGCAGGTGCAAGCGGGTGGTGAGCCCGTGCATGACGTTCTTGACGGTGCGTTCCGAGTACGACAGCTTGCTCGCGATCTCGGCGGTGTCGAGCCCCTCCGCCACCAGGCGCAGCACGTCGACCTCCCTCGGCGTGAGCCCCGACACCGGCGCCCCGGAGTGGCCGGCCGCCGAGCGCTGCAAGGTGCCCACCTGGCTCAGCAGCCGTCCGAGCAGGTCGGCGGGCAGGTCCCCGTCGCCGCGCGCGGCGGCGAGCACGGCCTGTGACAGCCGCTGTGCGGTGGCCTCGTGGCGCCAGACGACGGCGCCGGCGCCGCAGGCGATGACGTCGAGGAGTTCGGCCTCCCGTACGGCGCTCACCACCAGCACGGCACGGGCGCCTTCCCCGCGGACCAGCCGGCGCAGCCGCGCGAGGGTGGTGGGGTCGGGCGTCTCGCTGATGAGCACCGCCACGGTGTCGGGGCCGGCCTCGCGTTCGCCGCGCAGCTCGATCAGCGGGTTGCCGCGCAACTGGCTCAGCGCCCCGGCCCTGGAGATGGGGTCCGCGGTGTGCACCACGACGGGGATACGGCGGGCCGTGCCCGCGAGGCCGTTCTCGGTGCCCGGTTCGGGTGCGGATGGCGGGGGCGGGGCGAGGTCCGGCGGTGAGGGCGGTTCTGTCGTCCGGGCTGAACTGTGCAACCGATGCTCCCGAGTCAACGTGCCCTCCGTCGATGTGGGGTCGGTGACAGAGGGCTGAAATCACACTCGTGTGCCAACAGAGGTCCGCACAATCGTGGAGCACCACGAGAGACACCACGAGATCGGCGTCAGCGGATCCACGACTGCGGGAGGCAGTGATGTCCGTACGCGGACCGCTTCGCGAACGCGGGGACGCGCTGGAGCTGGTGGCCGCCGAGGCCGCGCGGGCCCGGAGCGGCACCGGCCGTCTCCTGCTGCTCACGGGCGCCACCGGCACCGGCCGCACCGCCCTCCTGGAGGCCGCCGCCCGCCACGGCGAGGCACACGGAATGCGGGTACTGCGGGCCCGCTGCTCCCCCGGCACGAACGCGCCCTTCGCCGCCGTACTCCACCTGCTGTCCCTGGACCGGGAGGCACTGTGGCAGCCGGCGGAGGAGCGGGGGCCGGTGGGCGAGCGGGGACCAGCTGAGGAGCGGGGACCGGCTGAGGAGCGGGGGCCGGCGGACGAGCGGGGGCCGGATGCGGGGGGCGGCGCGGGTACCGGGGCGAGCGACGGGGGCGGCCCGTGGCCGGGAGGCGGAACGGATACCTGGACGGGAACCGGCACGGAAGACGGAGCCGGACCCTGGCCGGGAAGCGGCGGGGTCCCCGGGCCCGGAAGCGGAAGGGACACCCGGACGGGAACCGGCACGGGAGACGTGGCCGACCTCTGGCCGCCAGGCGGAACGCGTCCCGGGGCTCCCGGGACGGGAACCGGCGCGGGAAACAGGGCCGACCCCTCGTCCGAAGGCGGCGAGATCCCCAGGCCGGAACCCGGAGCGCACCCCTGGGCCCCCGGCGCGCGGAGCGGCGCGGGCACCGCGACGGGCGACGGGGCTGCCCCCTGGCCCGGAAGCGGAAGGGACACCCGGACGGGAACCGGCACGGAAGACGGAGCCGGACCCTGGCCGGGAAGCGGCGAGGTCCCCGGGCCCGGAGCGCGTTCCGGGGCCCCCGGCGCGCGGAGCGGCGCGGGCACCGCGACGGGCGACGGGGCTGCCCCCTGGCCCGGAAGCGGAACGCACACCTGGGCGGCCCCCGGGAGCGCTCTCGGCGGCGCGGCGGCGTCCTTCGCACCGCGGCCCGCCACCCACGCCCCCTCCTGCGAGCACGACCACGGCCGTGACCACGTTCGTGACCATGGTCGTGACCACGTCCGTGGCCACGGACACGACCACGGACACGACCACGGCCCCGACGGCGATCACGACCGTTCGGCGGCGCGGCTGTGGCGGATGCTGCTGGCGCACGCGGGCGACGCGCCGCTGCTGGTGGCGGTGGACGACGTCCACCGCGCCGACGAACACTCCCGGCGATGGCTGGTGGACGCGGCCCGGCGGATCGACCGGCTGCCGGTACTGCTGGTGGTCACCGAGCGGACGCAGTACGACGTCGACCCGCCCGGCCCCGGGCTGGCGCACGCGCTCCCGCCCGACCTCGTCCGCACCCACACCCTGGCCCCGCTGAGCGCCGACTCGGCGCGGGCGCTGGTCCGTTCGGCCTTCGACGGGCCGCTCCCGGACACCTGGGTGGACGACTGTGTGCGGGCCTGCGCGGGCAACCCGCTGCTGCTGCACGCCCTCCTGGACGACCTGCGCGCGACGGTTCCCGGCGCGACGGGACCCGTTCCGGTCCCGGCGACCTGCGCGGCCCTGTATCCGGGCGCGTACCCGGCTGCCGTGTCGTGGTGGCTGGACTGCGCGGGCCGGGCGACCGCCGAGGTGGCCCGTTCGCTGGCGCTCGCGACGGCGGACTCGCCGGGTCAAGTACCGGACGCGGACGCGGAGTTGCTGGCGGCGATGGCGGACGCGGACCCCGCACGGGTGCCCGGCTGGCTGATGTCGATGACCCGGCTGGGAGTACTGCGCCCCTCCCCCGAGGGGCACCCCGACTTCGCCCATCCCCTGCTGCGCGACGCCGTGTTGAGCGGCTGGCCCGGGGTGAGGCGGCAGGAGGCCCACCGCCGGGCGGCGGAGGCGCTGCTGCGGCGTGGCGACCCGGCGGAGACGGTGGCCCGGCATGTGCTGCGGACGCCCGCGATCGGCGCCGCGTGGGCGGCCGGCACGCTGCTGGACGCCGCGTCGGCCGCGGTCCGCGAGGGCAGGACCGGGGACGCGCCGGCCTTCCTGCGCCGGGCCCTGGAGGAACCCCTGACGCCCGGACGGCGCTCCGCGGTCCTCACCGAGCTGGGCTCGCTGGAGTTCGCGACGGTCCGGCCGGCCGTCGGCCTGTCCCGGCTCGCCGAGGCCGTACGGCTGCCGGGCACGCCACGGGACCGGGTGCGGGCGGCGGTGGCGCTCGGCACGGCGCTGACCGGGCAGGGTGAGACGCGGGCGGCGATCGACGTACTGCGGTCCCTGGACGGGCAGTTGGGCGACCATCCGGACCTGGTCCGCACGGTGCGCACCGCCTCGGCGCTGCTGTCGGACCACGACCCGGACGTCCGGCGGGAGATGTACCGCTGGCTCCGCGAGAACGCCGAACGCTGCCCTCACCTGGTCGGCGCGGCGGGCCGGGCGCTGCTGGTGCGCTACGAGTCGACGGCGGGCCTGACGTCGGCGCGCGCGGCCCTGCGCCGCGTCCGCGCCCTGCTGGAGGAGCCCTCGGACCCGCTCGGCGAGCCGTTCCTGCTCGGCACGGCGGCGGCCGTCGCCCAGTGGGCCGACGAACTCGACGAGGCGGAACGCTTGGTGGAACGGGGCCTGGCGGGGCAGAGCGCGTCGCTGCTGCACCCGATGCACGCGGCCCTGCTGAACGTACGGGCGGACATCGCGGCCGCCCGCGGCACGCACGGCTTCCTCGCCGCGGGCCCCCGCCCCGCCGCCGGCCCCGCCGGACGCGCGCCGGGCAACCAGGACGCGCTGGCCGTACTCGCGCTGGTGGACCGGGGCCACACCCGCGAGGCCGCCGCCCTGGCCGACGGCTTCGCGCTGCGGGACGCCCCCGACACCTGGGAGTCGAACCGGTTCCTGTACGCGCGGGGTGTCCTGCGCGCGGCCTGCGGCGACCCGGGAGGGGCGCTGGACGACTTCCTGGAGTGCGGGCGGCGGCAGACCGCGCGGGAGGTGCTCAGTCCGGTGGTGACGCCCTGGCGCACGGCGGCGGCGGAGTGCCGGGTGGCGCTGGGGCGGCCGGAGGAGGCGATCCCGCTGGCGCGGGAGGAACTGCGGCTGGCCACCGTGTGGAACACGCCCCGCCTGGTGGGCCGTTCACTGAGCGCCCTCGGCGCGGCGACCGGCGGCCGGCAGGGTCTGGACCTGGCGGAGCGCGCCGTACGCCTGCTGCGCCAGGCGCCCGACGGGACGGAGCTGCCGTCCGCGCTGATCGCCCAGGGCCGCCAGTTGACCGCGGCCGGGGAGCGGTCGCGGGCCCGTGAGCCGCTGCGCGAGGCGGCCGAGCGCGCGGAGCGGCTGGGCGCGGTCCGCCTGCACGCCGAGGCCGAACAGGCGCTGCGCGCGGCGGGCGCCCGCCGCGCGGCGGCCCCCCGCACCGGGATGGACGCCCTGACCCCGAGCGAGCGCCGGATAGCCACCCTCGCGGCCAACGGCCGTACCAACCCGGAGATCTCCACCCTCCTCCACCTGGCCCGCCGCACCGTCGAGACCCATCTGACCAGTACCTTCCGCAAGCTGGGGGTGCGGGGGCGGGGGGAGTTGGCGCGGGCGCTGGGGCAGGAACCACCCCCGGGCAGGGTCCTCAGCCCGACGGCGCCGGCCACGGACCACCCACGGGAGCCGAGCCCCAGGTGAACCGGGCCCTCCGGCCGCATCCACACCGGTCACCGGCCCCGTGTACGCCCCTGCCTGCCGCCCTCCAGCCCGCCCCTGTCCCCTCGTCGCCCCGGCCCTCGTGTCATGCCCGGTCATCGCCCAGCTCTGGTCGTCTCCCTTTCTAGCGGCCGTGATGCCGCGGTGGCAGATGAGTGGCCGGCGCGGTCCGGGCAGGGGGCGGCTGCGACGGGCCCCGGGTGGCGGCTCTGCTCCTCGTACGTCGCCGTCGGCTCGTTGCCGCCGGTGGACGGACCACCGGGGACAAGCTCCCGGGCGCGGTGCAGAGCTTCCCGGAGCGGCGGGCAGACCAGGGCGACGCCTGCCAGCCCGGCGGCTGCCAGTAGCTCCGAGACGGCTCCCCCGCCCGGGAAGACCACCGCCCCGCCGAGGAGACCCACGGCCACCGCGATCGTCCCCGCCCCCGCCAGCAGCCGGCTCCGCAGCGGCTCGGGGGCGGCCTCGGCCTCGTCGGATTCGGGTGCGTCCGCGAGGAGCCGAGGATCGACGATCACCAGGCTGTCGCGCTCCGCGCGCGGGCGGCAGCTGTGGCGCAGGACGTCGGCGACGAGCCGCGAGAGGTCACGGACGGCGGTGTCGCGCTCCGCGCCCTCACCGAAGAGATACCGCTGGTTGGCGTCGTCGAGTGCAGCGATCAGCCTCTCCGTGGTAGCCCGCACCCGTGCGCGGGCGGCGGGCGGCATCGTCCGGCTGCCATGCCGGGCCTGGGCGCGCAGCGCGTTGCGGAGTCGCCCGAACAGCTTGCCATGCACGTCGAGCGCCGAGTCCTGCGCGCGGCGCCCGGCCGGGACGAGCAGCAACTCCAGAAAGCGGATCGACTCCGCTGCGACTACCCCGGCCGCGTCAGAGACCGCGGCGGCCCGCTCATCGGCGGCGACGAGGGCCAAGGAGACGGCGCCGAAGCCGACGCCGGCCGCGAACATCCAGAAGGGCGTCACCATGGTCCGGGCGAGCGAGGTCTCCCACCAGAAGGGAAGGACGACGCTGAGGACCGGCACCGCCGCGAGGAGCCCGGAGACGCACCGGCCCGCCACGATGCGGTGCCACCGGTCGAGCAACTCGTCCTTGTCCGGCCGGTGTTCCTGCGCCACTCCCCTCCCGGCCAGCTCCGCGAGTATCACCTCGACGCGCTTCCCGCCCGCCCGGCGCCGGACACGCCTCAAGCCGGGCACCCGATACACCGCCTGACCGAGCACCCGGCTCCGGGACTGCCACAGCACTGCGATCCACACCGCTTCGAAGAAGGTCCACGCGCCCCAGAGGAAGGCGAGGTTCCCGAATTCCGTACGTGTCATGACGCTCAGGCTCGCAGACACCACTGACAGTCAGGCGAGATCGACTTCGCACCAGACGGTTTTGGTGTACGGGTCCGCGCAGGTGGTTCCCCAGTGGGTGGAGAGCCCTTCGACAAGGAGGAGGCCCCGGCCGGACTCCTCGTCCGGGGAGGGCCGGCGGAGGACGCCAGGGGCGGGAGGGCGGCTTTCGGGGCGGGGGTCCGTGAGTTCGATACGGAGCGTGGCGTCCCCGGGGTGGAGAGTGAGGCGCAGGCGGAAGTCCCGGCCTCTGACCCGGCCGTGCACAGCCGCGTTCGTGGCCAGCTCGGACACGAGGAGGGCGGCGGTGCGGTTGGCCTCGCTGTCGTAGGGCCGGCCCCAGGTGTGGAGTTGCCCGGCCGTCAGGCGGCGGGCGAGACGGGCGCCTCTCGGGGTGGCGGAGAGACGGATGGTGAAGTGCCGGGCGGGAGTGCCGGGTTGGGTGGGGTCAGGGCGTGATGCCCTCGCGGGGGCGATATCGGCGTTCATGTCACTCAGAGTGGTGGGCTGTCCCTACTCTGAACAGCAACGACGGCGGTACGCAGCGTCACTGTCCGGGTGCTGCCCGGCTCTGTCCGGGCGGCGCGGCGTCACGCGGGGCGGCGGCGGGGAGTTGAGTACAGGCGACACATGGAGGTGGCCGGGCGTGGGTGTGACGGGGCAGGCGCCGCAGCGCAGCGGTGACGGGATGGAGCCGTACGGAGCCGACGACGAGGAGTCGGCGGCGGTACTGCGGACGATCGGCAAGATCCTCAAGGCGTGCCGGGAGCGAAAGGGCTGGACACAGGCCGAGTTGGGGGCGGCCATCGGGTACAGCGAGGAGCAGGTGTCCTCGGTGGAGCGGGGGCGGCGGGCACCCAGCGCGAAGTTCCTGGACGCGGCGGACCGGGTGCTGAACGCGGGCGGATTGCTCGCCGGACTGAAGAAGGACGTGGAAGAGGCTCGGTATCCGAAGAAGGTCCGGGATCTGGCGAAGCTGGAGGGGGAGGCGGTCGAGATCTGCGCCTACGACAACTCCGTCGTCAATGGGCTCTTGCAGACCGAGGAGTACCTGAAGGCGGTGTTCGGGTCGCGGCGGCCGGCATTCTCGGAGGAGGAGGTGGAGCGGCTTGTCGCCGCACGGTTGGCGCGGCAGGGGATTCTCGACGGAAACGGGATGATCCCCGCATTCAACTTCGTGCATGATGAGGCTGCCCTACGTCGGCCGGTCGGAGGCAAGATGGTCTTGCGCCGACAGCTCGAACAGCTATTGCAGATCGGGCAGATGCGGAATGTGGAGATCCAGGTGCTGCCCATGGCCAGCGAGGAGAACGCTGGTCTCGACGGTCCCTTCCATCTGCTGCGGCTGAAGGAGGGCGCCACCGTGGGGCACAGCGACATCCAGCTCGTCAGCCGACTGATCTCGGACCGCAGGGAGATCCAGATCCTCGAACTGCGCTATGGGATCATCCGAGCCCAGGCCCTTACACCGCGAGAGTCGCTGGCCTACATCGAGAAACTGCTTGGAGAGACATGAGCGTCAAGCCCCTGGCCGGTGACGGCACCGAACTGGAGTGGCTCAAGAGCAGCCACAGCAATCCCGACGGAGCTGCCTGCGTCGAGGTCGCTTGCACGCCGGGAACCTTCCATGTACGGGACTCCAAGTGCACGCACAGCCCCCAGCTCGCCTTCAGCGCCCAGCAGTGGGCCGACTTCGTCTCGTACGCTGCCGCCGATCACTGACGTACGACAAAGCTGACGCCCCGCCTCCGGTTCCGCACCGGGCGCGGGGTGTTCGCGTATCCCGGTCGAATGGACCGCGGAGTTGCAAAGAAACCCTTGCAAGGACTTCTTTGCATAGCTACCTTTGTACTCATGCAAGAGCCACCGGACGAACAGGTCCGCAATCTCGACGCCCGCTCCCTGCGCGGGCTCGCCCATCCGCTGCGGATGCGGCTGCTGGACGCGCTGCGCTTCGGCGGGCCGGCCACCGCCTCCCAACTCGCCCAGAAACTCGGCGAGTCGAGCGGTGCCACCAGCTATCACCTGCGCCAGCTCGCCGCCCACCACTTCATCGAGGACGCCCCCGAGCGCGGCAAAGGGCGGGAGCGCTGGTGGAAGGCGGTCGACCGGGGCCTGCACTTCGACGACTCCCTGCTCACCGACGCCGGCCCGGACCTGCGCGGCGCCGCCGACCTGTATCTGCACGAGGTCGCGAACAGCCAGACCCGGGACCTGTCGACCTGGCTGGGCGGTCGCGCCGACTGGCCGGAGGAGTGGAACACCGCCTGGGACATGAGCAGCGCCACGCTGGCCCTGACGCCCGAACTCACCCGGCAGCTCATCGAGAGGATGCACGCCCTCGTCGACGAGTACCGCGGCCGGGCCGGCGACGGGGACGCCGCCGACGGCACCCGCGTGCGCATCCACACCAACGCGTTCCCCATCACCACGGAATGAGAGGCGACCCCTGATGCATCCCGAGACCCACCTCGCCCTGCACCACCTCCGCGCCGCCACGCTCCGCGCCGAGGCCGACGAGCACCGCCTCGCCGCCTCGGCCCGGGCCCCGCGCGCGCTGCGCACCCGCCTCGGCTGGACCCTGGTCGAGGTCGGCCTCCGGCTGGCCTCCGCCTCCCCCGCCGCCGCCAGGACCGCGATCGCCCTCCCCTGAAGGAGTGAGCGCCGTACGGAGGCGGGGCAAGCTCACCGGGGCGCGCGCTCGGCGACCGCGCCCGCCGCTCCCCGGCCGACGGGGACGTCGGTGAGCAGCCAGTCCCGGTCGGTGCCGGCGGGTTCGGTGCCGGTGCCGACGTAGCAGGACGCCGGGGACTCGGCGAGGCCGACGCCAAGTCCCTTGAGATAGGCCTCCTTTCTGACCCAGGCCCGGGCGAAGGCGCGCGGGCGGGCGGACGGGGGAAGCAGCGCGAGTTCGGCGCGTTCGCGCGGGTGCAGGGCGTCGGCGGCCTCGGACACCGCGGCCGGCGAGGGGACGGCCTCCACGTCCACGCCGACCGGGACGGCGGCGAAGGCGAGCAGACCGAGCCCCCCGCTGTGGCTGAGCGAGTAGTGCAGCGGGTCCCCCGCCACCCCGGGCCGCCCGTGCGGGCCGCCGCACAGCGGGCACGCCCACCGGGTCAGCGGCACCGCCGCGGGCTCCGCGCCCAGGTAGGCGCCCAGCAGCAGGCGGAGCCCCAGATGGGTGGCGAGATAGCAGTCCCGGTCCCTGGGCACACGCAACGCCGCCGCCCGGGCGCGTTCCCGGGCGTCGAGCACCTCGGGCGCCGCGCGCACGACCGCCGCGCGGTGCCGTTCGGCGTCCAGCAGCCAGATGTGCGCGGGCCCGCCCACCGTCGGCGGGGCGAGCCGCCGGCCGGTGACCGCCGCCGGGTCGAACGCGCGGACCTGTGTGGGGTCGCGCGGCGTGCCGGTGGCGTACAGCATGGCTCAGGCCGCCGCCGTCGCGGTGGTGGTGCGGACGGTCTCCTCCATACGGCTGCCCTGGCGCATCCGGAAGCGCAAGCGCCGTCCCCCGTCCGCCCGTTCGGCCTTCACGGTGCGCTCGGCGGTCCATCCGAGGGCGCGGAACTCGCCCTCGCCCAGGTGCACCAGCGCCGCGCGCGGCTCGTCGTCGACCTCCAGGACGAGCCGGCCCCCGTCGAGCCGCAGCCGGGCCGGCCGGTCGGCCCGGCTGTCGTCGGCCAGCTCCTCGGGCTCCCCGTAGAGGAAGGCGTCGGGTATGTCGAACGTGCCCTCGAACTCGGCCAGTTCCTCCTCGGTCAGCGGGATCTCGGGGCTGTTGAGGAGCACCTCGGACCAGCGGACGCCGTCACGGAACTCGGCCGGGAACAGCTCCAGCAGCTCGGCGTTGACGTAGGCGTCGATGACGAGGTGGACGCGGCGCTCGGAGCCGCCGTTGCGGACCGAGTGCGGGCGGGAGAAGTCGCCGAACCAGAAGGTGCCGGGCTGCCAGGTGTGGGGCTGCCCGTCGAGGGTGAGGACGGCTTCGGGGTTGGTGACGAACGGGATGTGCAGCCGCACCCAGCCCGCCGCGAGCCCGTACGGCTGGTCGCGGTGCTCGTCCACCTCGGCACCCGCGCCGAGCGACATCAGCCGCACCGCGCGCAGTTCGGTGGGCAGGCTGTCCAGAATGGACCGGATGTACGGGGTCTTCTCCAGCCAGGGGGTGGCGGCGTACTCGACCAGGCCGAGGCCGCCCGGGTCGGTGCGGTCGGCGCGGCCGGAGGGGCTGCGCAGCGGCAGCACCCGCCAGTCGAGCACGGTGTCCTCACTCGGTTCGAGGCTCTCGCCGTAGGTGCGCTGCGCGGCCCACTGGGTGCGTTCCAGGACGGCGAGTTCGGCCAGCAGCCGGTCGACGTCGAAGTCGCCCTTCAGGCGTGCGGCGCTCAGGTTGCCACTGCTCATGATGTGCCTCTTTCCTCTCGTGAACTGCGGAGGTGTGCTCTTGGGCCGTGAAAGGCGCGCTCCTCGGCGGGTGCCGGGGGTGCGCGGGCGGGCTCAGGGCGCGGGGGCCTTGTGGTCGTCGGGTTCGGGGGTCACCGCGGGGGACGGTGGCCGGTCGTCGAGTTCGCGCCAGTGCGGGCGCAGGGCGGGCAGCACGGTGCTGCCGAGATAGAGGGCCGCGCAGCCGATCAGGACGGGGCCGAGGCCGGCCAGGCTGACGAGGAAGCCGGCGAGGATGGGCCCGAGCGGGACGCCGGCGGAGCCCACGGAGTCGGTGAGCGCGGAGACCCGGCCCAGCAGGGGGCGCGGGATGCGCTCCATCAGCACGGCGTTGAGGATCGGGTTGACGAACCCGATGGCCAGTCCGTCAAGGACGGCGACCGCGAGGACCGTCCACAGCGGCAGATGGAAGGCCAGGACCAGGAAGCGGGGCGGTCCGGCCAGCAGGAAGGCGATGACGTAGGTCGGCCGGCGGCGCAGCCGGTGCGCGAGGGCGGTGGCGAGCGCGGAGCCGCCGACGGCGGCGATGCCGAACACCGAGCCGAGGGCGCCGATCGCGGCCGGGCCGCCGCCGGTCTCCTTCGCCCAGACCGGGATGAGCAGGGAGCCGTAGGCGGCGTCGATGAGGTTGGTGACGCTGAGCATGACGGCGATGGACCGCAGCAGCCGGTCCTGGCGCAGGAACCGCAGCCCGGCGCGCAGCCGGTCGAGGTAGCGCTCCTCGTCCTCGGGCGCCGCGTCGGCCGCTTCCGCCGGGGCGGGGGCGCGGCGGGGCGCGGTCGCGGCGATGATCAGCGACGAGACCAGGAAGGTGACGGCGTTGACCGCGAGCGCCCACACCGGGTCGAAGAAGGCGACCACGGCGCCCCCGGCGGCGGGACCCGCGGTGCCGGCGAGCCGTTCCAGGGTGCCCACCATGCCGCTCACCCGCTCCAGCGGCATGCCGGCCGCCTCGGCGGTCTCCGGGGTGAGGGTCCGCTTCGCCACGTCACCGGGCCCGCGGGCCAGCCCGAGCAGCGTGGACAGCGCCAGCAGCAGCCCGTACGGCAGCACGCCCAGCCAGTGGCACAGCGGTACGGTCGCGATCACCGCGGCGCTGGCCAGGTCCGCGGAGACGCTGAACCTGCGGGCTCCGAACCGGTCGATCAGGGGCCCCGCGAGCGCCTTGCCGAGGACCAGCGGTACCGCCTCGGCGAAGACGACGAGTCCCGTCTGCGAGGCGCTGCCGGAGGTGACGAGCACCAGCCAGGGCAGCGCGATCATGGTCAGCCGGGTGCCGAACAGCGAGACCGTGTAGGCGCTCAGCAGTCCGTACAGCGAGACGCGGGGGGCTACGGATGTCCGCATGGGAGTGGGGCCTTTCCGGAAGGAGCGGCGGCAGTCAGTGGTCGCTGCGGTCCGCTATCGCGCGGGCGAGATCGCGCAGCCGCGGATGCTGGTAGACCATGCGGGTGGGGATGACCACCCCGCGCCGCTTCTTGAGGTCGGCGATCACGCGCAGCGCGAGCAGCGAGTGTCCGCCGAGGGCGAAGAAGTCGTCGGTGGCCAGCACCCGTTCACGGCCGAGGACGTCCTGCCACGCGCCGGCGATCAGTATCTCCAGCTCACCGGCGGGCGCGTCGTCCGCCCCTCCCCGTTCCTGCTCCCGCTCCCGCTCCCGCTCCCGCTCCAGTTGTCCGGCCGGTTCGGGCAGGGCCGCGCGGTCGACCTTGCCGCCGACGCCCAGCGGGAGGGCGGCGAGGGAGGTCAGGGAGAGCTGGGCCATGTGGGCGGGCAGCCGGCTGCCGAGGTGGCGGCGCAGGGGCTCGGGGTCGGTGTCCGCGCCGGGGGCGGGGACCCAGTAGGCGGCCAGGGCTCGGCCGAGCCGGGGGTGGTCGCGTACGACGGCGACCGCGGCGGCGACGGACGGATGGTCCGTCAGGACGGCCTCGATCTCGCCGAGTTCGATGCGCAGGCCGTTCACCTTGACCTGGTGGTCGACCCGGCCGAGGTAGGCGAGGGCGCCGTCCGGGCGGCGCCGGACGCGGTCGCCGGTGCGGTACATGCGGCTGCCGGGCGGGCCGAAGGGCGAGGCGGTGAACCGTTCGGCCGTCAGGGCGGTGCGGCGCAGGTAGCCGAGCGCGACGGCCGGACCGGTCAGATACAGCTCGCCCTCGGTCGCGGGGCGCAGGTCCTCGTCCAGGACGTGGGCGCCGATGCCGGGCAGGGCCGGGCCGATGTGCGGTTCGGCGCCCTCGACGCGGGCGGCGGTGGAGTCGACGGTGCACTCGGTGGGCCCGTACAGGTTGAGCGCGTGGACGGTCCCCCGGGCGCGCAGGTCCGCCAGGTCCTGCCACATGGGCGCGGGGATGGCCTCGCCGCCGACGAACAGCCGTATGCCGTCCGGGAGTTGTCCGGCGGCCTCGACGACCCGGTCGCGCAGGACGGACCAGTGGGAGGGGGTGACGTCGAGGTCGGTGACGCCCTCGCGGAGCAGGTGGGCGGCGAGCGCGGCCGGGTCGGCGCGCTGGTCCTCGGCGAGCAGCAGCAGGGTGTCGCCGCGGCAGACGCGGGCCCACTGCTGCACGGAGGCGTCGAAGGAGACGCTGGCGTTGCAGGCCACACGGGCGGGGCGGTCGGGGTAGCAGCCGCTCTCCTCCAGGGAGGCGACCAGTCCGTCGGCCGCCGCGCGGGTCACGGCGACGCCCTTGGGGCGGCCGGTCGAGCCCGAGGTGTAGATGACGTAGGCGGGGGCGTCGGCGGGCACCGGCACCTCCGTGACGGGGTGGAGGGCGCTCGCGTCGGGGGCAACGGTGCGGACGCCGGCGGGCCAGGTGCGGGCCGGGTCGGCGGAGATGACGACCTGGATGCCGGCGTCCTCCACCATGTGGTCGAGGCGGGCCCGGGGGTGGGCCGGGTCGAGGGGGACGTAGGCGGCGCCGGCCCGCCAGACGGCGAGCAGGGCGGCCACCAGGGCGGGTTCCCGGCCGAGGGCGACACCCACGTGGTCGCCGGGGCGGACGCCGGCCCCGGCGAGGGCCGCCGCGAGCCGCCGTGCCTGGCCGTCGAGGGTGCCGAAGGCGACCGTGGTGCCGTCGGCGGCCACCACGGCGTCCCGCCACGGGTGCCGGGCGACGGCCTCCCGGAACCAGTACACGGAGCTGAACCAGTTCCGCATGTTTCCGACGCACGCCGTCACCGCG
>NZ_JBEYFY010000020.1:0-130811 GCF_040703595.1 Streptomyces sp. NPDC007084 | reverse complement strand
GCCCACCCCGCCCCCCCGCGGGCCCCCGCGGGGGGCGCCCTAACACCCGCGGGGGGGCCCGCACCACCCTGGGCCGGCCCACCCCGGCGGCACGTTTCTGCTGAGGTGTGGTGCGGGATCAGCCCTCGTCGTGGGCGACCGCGCGGCGCGCGTCCGCGTCCAGCACGCCCCAGCTGATGAGCTGCTCGGTCAGCACCGAGGGGGACTGGTCGTAGATCACGGCCAGGGTGCGCAGGTCGTCCTGGCGGATCGACAGCACCTTGCCGTTGTAGTCACCGCGCTGCGACTGGATGGTCGCCGCGTAGCGCTGGAGCGGGCCCGCCTTCTCGGCCGGCACGTGGGCCAGCCGCTCCAGGTCGAGGACCAGCTTCGGCGGCGGCTCGGCGGCACCGCCGGGCGTGGTGCCCGGCAGCAGCTCCTGCACCGGAACCCCGTAGAAATCGGCCAGCTCGGCGAGGCGCTGGACGGTCACGGCGCGGTCGCCACGCTCGTACGAGCCGACCACGACGGCCTTCCAGCGGCCCTGGGACTTCTCCTCGACGCCGTGGAGGGAAAGGCCCTGCTGGGTGCGGATGGCGCGGAGCTTGGCCCCGAGCTGTTTGGCGTATTCGCTGGACATATAGCTCCCCGGACGCTGTATCAACGTGCGGCTCCGCCGCGCGGCTGGTGACTCTGGTGACTCACTGTGAGGTTACGCAGCGTTACTCTTCCCCGTCAAGCCGAAGGGGTAGGACCCAGTCCCCGCAAGGGAGTCACCGGGGGTGGCTCGAAGGGGGGTGATCAGGCGCGTTGCCGGGCTGGTACCGTGGATGGCGCAATTCCGACGTCCTTTAATGATCCGTCCCGTGAGGCGGAGAAGGAGGTCCGTTTCCCATGGACTCAGAGCAGGACAAGCAGCAGTACGAAGCCGATGCGCGGCCCGTTCTGGAGGCGCCCGACATCGCCCGGGTGCTGACCCGCATCGCCCACGAGATCGTCGAGCGCGCCAAGGGCGCCGACGACGTCGTGCTTCTCGGCATCCCGACCCGGGGCGTCTTCCTCGCCCGCCGGCTGGCCGACAAGCTCCAGGAGATCACCGGCCGCAAGATCCCGGTCGGCTCCCTCGACATCACGATGTACCGCGACGATCTGCGCATGCACCCGCCGCGTGCGCTGGCCCGCACCGAGATCCCCGGTGACGGCATCGACGGCCGCCTCGTCGTCCTCGTCGACGACGTGCTCTTCTCCGGCCGCACCATCCGGGCCGCGCTCGACGCGCTGAACGACATCGGCCGGCCGCGCGCCGTGCAGCTCGCCGTCCTGGTCGACCGGGGCCACCGCGAACTGCCCATCCGCGCCGACTACGTCGGCAAGAACCTCCCCACGTCGCTGCGGGAGACGGTCAAGGTCCAGCTCGCCGAGGAGGACGGTCGCGACACCGTGCTGCTCGGTGCCAAGCGGACCGCCCCGGACGAGCGTCAGTAGCACTCCGGCCGCGCGCCGCCGAGTGCGCTCCCGCGCGCCCGCATGCCCGAATCCTCCCTGAACTTCCCTACGGAGCCTGACAGATGCAGCGTCATCTCATCTCGGCCGCCGACCTCACCCGCGACGACGCCGTCCTGATCCTCGACACCGCCGAGGAGATGGCCCGGGTCGCCGACCGGCCGATCAAGAAACTGCCGACCCTGCGCGGCCGTACCGTCGTCAACCTCTTCTTCGAGGACTCGACGCGCACCCGGATCTCCTTCGAGGCCGCCGAGAAGCGCCTCTCCGCCGACGTCATCAACTTCACCGCCAAGGGGTCCAGCGTCTCCAAGGGCGAGTCCCTCAAGGACACCACCCAGACCCTGGAGGCCATGGGCGTCGACGCCGTGGTCATCCGGCACGGCGCCTCCGGAGCCCCGTACCGGCTCGCCACCTCCGGGTGGATCGACTCCGCCGTCATCAACGCGGGCGACGGCACCCACCAGCACCCCACGCAGGCCCTGCTCGACGCCTTCACCATGCGCCGCCGGCTCGTCGGCCGGGACGCCGGGATCGGCCAGGACCTGGAAGGCCGGCGCATCACGATCGTCGGCGACGTGCTGCACAGCCGGGTCGCCCGCTCCAACGTCGACCTGCTGCACACCCTCGGCGCCGAGGTCACCCTCGTCGCCCCGCCCACCCTGGTCCCCGTCGGCGTCGAGAACTGGCCCTGCGAGATCTCCTACGACCTCGACAGCACCCTCGCCAAGTCCGACGCCGTGATGATGCTCCGCGTCCAGCGCGAGCGGATGAACGCCGCGTTCTTCCCGACCGAGCGCGAGTACTCGCGGCGCTACGGCCTCGACGGCGAGCGCATGGCGAAGATGCCCGAGCACGCCATCGTGATGCACCCCGGCCCGATGGTCCGCGGCATGGAGATCACCGCCGAGGTCGCCGACTCCGACCGCTGCACCGTCGTCGAGCAGGTCGCCAACGGCGTCTCCATCCGGATGGCCGTGCTCTACCTGCTGCTGGGCGGCAACGAGCCCGCCGTCACCCACACCCGCACCGAGGAGAAGTAAGACCATGAGCAAGATCCTGATCCGTGGTGCGAAGGTGCTCGGCGGCGACCCCCAGGACGTCCTGATCGACGGCGACACCATCGCCGCGGTCGGCACCGGACTGCCGGCAAAGGGCGCCGAGGTCGTCGAGGCCGGCGGCAAGGTCCTCCTGCCGGGCCTGGTCGACCTGCACACCCATCTGCGCGAGCCCGGCCGCGAGGACTCCGAGACCGTCCTGACCGGCACGCGCGCGGCGGCGAGCGGCGGCTTCACGGCCGTGTTCGCCATGGCCAACACCTTCCCCGTCGCCGACACCGCCGGCGTGGTCGAGCAGGTCTACCGGCTCGGCCGGCAGCACGGCTACTGCGACGTCCAGCCGATCGGCGCCGTCACCGTCGGTCTGGAGGGCAAGAAGCTCGCCGAACTGGGCGCCATGCACGAGTCCGCCGCCGGCGTCACCGTCTTCTCCGACGACGGCAAGTGCGTGGACGACGCGGTGATCATGCGCCGCGCCCTGGAGTACGTGAAGGCCTTCGGCGGCGTCGTCGCCCAGCACGCCCAGGAGCCCCGCCTCACCGAGGGCGCCCAGATGAACGAGGGCGTCGTCTCCGCCGAGCTGGGACTCGGCGGCTGGCCCGCGGTGGCCGAGGAGTCGATCATCGCCCGCGACGTGCTGCTCGCCGAGCACGTCGGCTCCCGCGTGCACATCTGCCACCTGTCGACCGCCGGCTCCGTCGAGATCGTCCGCTGGGCCAAGTCCCGCGGCATCGACGTCACCGCCGAGGTCACCCCGCACCACCTGCTGCTCACCGACGAACTGGTGCGCACCTACAACCCCGTCTACAAGGTCAACCCACCGCTGCGCACCGAGAAGGACGTGCTCGCGCTGCGCGAGGCGCTCGCCGACGGCACGATCGACATCGTCGCCACCGACCACGCCCCGCACCCGCACGAGGACAAGGACTGCGAGTGGGCCGCCGCCGCCATGGGCATGGTCGGCCTGGAGACCGCGCTCTCCGTCGTCCAGCAGACGATGGTCGAGACCGGCCTGCTCGACTGGGCCGGCGTCGCCGACCGCATGTCCGTCAAGCCCGCGCTGATCGGCGGGGCCACCGGCCACGGACGCCCCGTCTCGGAGGGTGAGCCCGCCAACCTCACCCTGGTCGACACCGCATACCGTGGGGACGTGGACCCCGCGGGCTTCGCCTCGCGCAGCCGCAACACCCCCTACGAGGGCCGCGAGCTGCCGGGCAGGGTCACCCACACCTGGCTGCGGGGCAAGGCCACCCTCGTCGACGGGAAGCTCGCGTGACACCTCTCCTCCCCCTGGCCGCCGAACAGAAGTCGGCCGAAGTGACCGACTGGGCCGCCCGCATCGGCTGGCTCGTCGGCATCGTCCTGTTCATCGCGCTCGTCTACTGGCTGATGCGCGAGGGCTGGAAATGGCGCGGCACCCTCCAGGGCGACCTGCCCGACCTCCCCGCCGCGCCGGAAGACCCCGGCCCGGTGAAACTGAGCATGAGCGGCCGCTACCACGGCTCCACCACCGCCGGGCAGTGGCTCGACCGGATCGTGGCGCACGGCCTCGGCACCCGCAGCCGGGCCGAGCTCACGCTGACGGACGCGGGACTGGACGTCGTACGCCCCGGCGCGCGCGACTTCTTCGTCCCGGCCTCGCGGCTCCGCGAGGCCCGGCTCGACAAGGGCATCGCGGGCAAGGTCCTCACCGAGGGCGGACTGCTCGTCGTCACCTGGCAGCACGGCGACCGGCTGCTCGACTCCGGGTTCCGCTCGGACCGGGCGGACGAGCACGCGGCCTGGGTCGAGACCCTGAACACCATGATCGACTCGACGGAAACGGAAGGCGCACGATGACGACCTCCACCCAGGGGAACGCCTCGCAGAGGAAAAAGGCGCTTCCCGCCGTACTCGTCCTGGAGGACGGCCGGGTCTTCCGCGGCCGCGCCTACGGGGCCGTGGGGGAGACCTTCGGCGAAGCGGTGTTCTCCACCGGCATGACCGGCTACCAGGAGACCCTGACCGACCCCTCCTACCACCGCCAGGTCGTCGTGATGACCGCCCCGCACGTCGGCAACACCGGCGTGAACGACGAGGACCCCGAGTCCCGGCGCATCTGGGTCTCCGGCTACGTCGTCCGCGACCCCGCCCGCGTCCCCTCCAACTGGCGCTCCCGCCGCTCCCTCGACGAGGAGCTGAGCGCCCAGGGCGTCGTCGGCATCAGCGGCGTCGATACCCGCGCCCTCACCCGCCACCTCCGCGAGAGCGGCGCCATGCGCGTCGGCATCTTCTCCGGCGAGGCCCTGCCCGACGAGGGCACCATGCTCGCCAAGGTCCGCCAGGCACCCGAGATGAAGGGCGCGAACCTCGCCGCCGAGGTCGCCACCCAGGAGACCTACGTCGTCCCCGCGATCGGGACGAAGAAGTTCACCGTCGCCGCCATCGACCTCGGCATCAAGGGGATGACCCCGCACCGGATGGCCGAGCGCGGCATCGAGGTGCACGTGCTGCCCGCCACCGCCACCGCCGAGGACGTCTACGCCGTGAACCCGGACGGTGTCTTCTTCTCCAACGGCCCCGGCGACCCCGCGACCGCCGACGGCCCCGTCGCCGTCATGCGCGAGGTCCTCGCCCGCAAGACCCCGCTCTTCGGCATCTGCTTCGGCAACCAGATTCTCGGCCGGGCCCTCGGCTTCGGCACCTACAAGCTGAAGTACGGCCACCGCGGCATCAACCAGCCGGTGCAGGACCGTACGACCGGCAAGGTCGAGGTCACCGCGCACAACCACGGCTTCGCCGTCGACGCCCCGCTCGACAAGGTCTCCGACACCCCCTACGGCCGCGTCGAGGTCTCCCACGTCTGCCTCAACGACAACGTGGTGGAGGGCCTTCAGCTGCTCGACCAGCCGGCCTTCAGCGTCCAGTACCACCCCGAAGCGGCGGCGGGACCGCACGACGCCGCCTACCTGTTCGACCGCTTCACGTCTTTGATGGAAACAGCTCCGATGGAGGGCCAGCGTGCCTAAGCGCACCGATATCCAGTCCGTCCTGGTCATCGGCTCCGGCCCGATCGTCATCGGCCAGGCCGCCGAGTTCGACTACTCCGGCACCCAGGCGTGCCGCATCCTGCGCGCCGAGGGCCTGCGGGTCATCCTCGTCAACTCCAACCCGGCGACGATCATGACCGACCCGGAGATCGCCGACGCCACCTACGTCGAGCCGATCACCCCCGAGTTCGTCGAGAAGATCATCGCCAAGGAGCGGCCCGACGTCCTGCTGCCGACCCTCGGCGGCCAGACGGCCCTGAACACCGCGATCTCCATGCACGAGCAGGGTGTGCTGGAGAAGTACGGCGTCGAACTGATCGGCGCCAACGTCGAGGCCATCAACAAGGGCGAGGACCGCGACCTCTTCAAGGGAGTCGTCGAGGCCGTCCGCCAGAAGATCGGGCACGGCGAGTCCGCCCGCTCCGTGATCTGCCACACCATGGACGACGTCCTCGCGGGCGTCGACACCCTCGGCGGCTACCCCGTCGTCGTCCGCCCCTCCTTCACCATGGGCGGCGCCGGCTCCGGCTTCGCCCACGACGAGGAGGAGCTGCGCCGCATCGCCGGCCAGGGCCTCACGCTCTCCCCGACCACCGAGGTGCTCCTCGAGGAGTCCATCCTCGGCTGGAAGGAGTACGAGCTGGAGCTGATGCGCGACAAGAACGACAATGTCGTGGTCGTCTGCTCCATCGAGAACTTCGACCCCATGGGCGTCCACACCGGCGACTCGATCACCGTCGCCCCGGCGATGACGCTGACCGACCGCGAGTACCAGCGGCTGCGCGACATCGGCATCGCGATCATCCGCGAGGTCGGCGTCGACACCGGCGGCTGCAACATCCAGTTCGCGGTCAACCCCGAGGACGGCCGCATCATCGTCATCGAGATGAACCCGCGCGTCTCGCGGTCCTCGGCGCTCGCCTCCAAGGCCACCGGCTTCCCGATCGCCAAGATCGCCGCCAAGCTGGCCGTCGGCTACACCCTGGACGAGATCCCGAACGACATCACCGAGAAGACCCCGGCTTCCTTCGAGCCGACTCTCGACTACGTCGTCGTGAAGGCCCCGCGCTTCGCCTTCGAGAAGTTCCCCTCCGCCGACTCCACCCTCACCACCACCATGAAGTCGGTCGGCGAGGCCATGGCCATCGGCCGGAACTTCACCGAGGCGCTCCAGAAGGCGCTGCGCTCGCTGGAGAAGAAGGGCAGCCAGTTCACCTTCGTCGGCGAGCCCGGCGACAAGGCCGAGCTGCTGCGCGAGGCCGTCCGCCCCACCGACGGCCGGATCAACTCCGTCATGCAGGCCATCCGCGCGGGCGCCACCCCCGAGGAGGTCTTCGACGCGACGAAGATCGACCCCTGGTTCGTCGACCAGCTCTTCCTGATCAAGGAGATCGCCGACGAGCTGGCCGCCGCCGACAAGCTCGACCCCGAGCTGCTCGCCGAGGCCAAGCGGCACGGCTTCTCCGACACCCAGATCGCCGAGATCCGCGGCCTGCGCGAGGACGTCGTCCGCGAGGTGCGGCACGCGCTCGGCGTCCGCCCGGTCTACAAGACGGTCGACACCTGCGCCGCCGAGTTCGCCGCCAAGACGCCGTACTTCTACTCCTCCTACGACGAGGAGAGCGAGGTCGCGCCCCGCGAGAAGCCCGCGGTGATCATCCTGGGCTCCGGGCCCAACCGCATCGGCCAGGGAATCGAGTTCGACTACTCCTGTGTCCACGCCTCCTTCGCGCTGAGCGACGCGGGCTACGAGACCGTGATGGTCAACTGCAACCCCGAGACCGTCTCCACCGACTACGACACCTCCGACCGCCTGTACTTCGAGCCGCTGACGCTGGAGGACGTGCTGGAGATCGTCCACGCGGAGACCCTTGCCGGACCCGTCGCCGGTGTGATCGTCCAGCTCGGCGGCCAGACCCCGCTCGGCCTGTCGCAGGCCCTCAAGGACAACGGCGTACCGGTCGTCGGCACCTCGCCCGAGGCGATCCACGCCGCCGAGGACCGCGGCGCCTTCGGCCGCGTCCTCGCCGAGGCGGGCCTGCCGGCCCCCAAGCACGGCACGGCCACCACCTTCACCGAGGCCAAGGCCATCGCCGACGAGATCGGCTACCCCGTCCTCGTCCGCCCCTCGTACGTGCTCGGCGGCCGCGGCATGGAGATCGTCTACGACGAGACGCGGCTGTCCTCGTACATCGCCGAGTCGACCGAGATCAGCCCCTCCCGGCCGGTGCTCGTCGACCGCTTCCTGGACGACGCGATCGAGATCGACGTCGACGCGCTGTACGACGGCCGGGAGCTGTACCTCGGCGGTGTCATGGAGCACATCGAGGAGGCCGGCATCCACTCCGGCGACTCGGCGTGCGCCCTGCCGCCGATCACCCTCGGCGGGTTCGACATCAAGCGGCTGCGCGCCTCCACGGAGGCCATCGCCAAGGGCGTCGGCGTGCGCGGCCTGATCAACATCCAGTTCGCGATGGCCGGCGACATCCTCTACGTGCTGGAGGCCAACCCGCGCGCCTCGCGCACCGTCCCCTTCACCTCGAAGGCGACCGCGGTGCCGCTCGCCAAGGCCGCCGCCCGCATCTCGCTGGGCGCGACCGTCGCCGAACTGCGCGCCGAGGGGCTGCTCCCGGCACACGGCGACGGCGGCACCCTGCCGCTGGACGCGCCGATCTCCGTCAAGGAGGCCGTCATGCCGTGGTCCCGCTTCCGCGACATCCACGGCCGCGGCGTCGACACGGTGCTCGGCCCGGAGATGCGCTCCACCGGCGAGGTCATGGGCATCGACTCGGTGTTCGGCACCGCCTACGCCAAGTCCCAGGCGGGCGCCTACGGTCCGCTGCCGACCAAGGGCCGCGCCTTCATCTCGGTCGCCAACCGCGACAAGCGCTCGATGATCTTCCCGGCGCGTGAACTCGTCGCCCACGGCTTCGAGCTGCTCGCCACCTCCGGCACGGCCGAGGTGCTCAAGCGCAACGGGATCAACGCCACGGTGGTGCGCAAGCAGAGCGAGGGCACCGGCCCGAACGGCGAGAAGACCATCGTCCAGCTCATCCACGACGGCGAGGTCGACCTCATCGTCAACACCCCCTACGGCACCGGCGGCCGGCTCGACGGCTACGAGATCCGTACGGCCGCCGTCGCCCGAGCCGTCCCCTGCCTGACGACGGTCCAGGCGCTCGCCGCCGCCGTCCAGGGCATCGACGCGCTCAACCACGGAGACGTGGGCGTGCGCTCGCTCCAGGAACACGCCGAGCATCTGACCGCCGCGCGCGACTAGCGGCCCTGAGGGGGGACACCGGACGGTGTCCCCCCTCTTCATGAGGCCCCCTATCCCGCCTGAGGCCCCCACCGGGCTCTTCCGAGGACACGATTCATGTACCAGCTCGTCTTCAACCTCCTCTTCAAGCGGATGGACCCGGAGCAGGCCCACCATCTCGCCTTCCGCTGGATCCGGCTCACCGCCCGCGTCCCCGTCCTGCGCACCTTCGTCGCCGCCGCGCTCGCCCCCCGCCACAAGGAACTGCGCACCGAGGCGTTCGGGCTGCGCATGCACGGCCCCTTCGGACTGGCCGCCGGCTTCGACAAGAACGCCGTGGCCATCGACGGCATGGCGATGCTCGGCTTCGACCACGTCGAGATCGGCACCGTCACCGGCGAGCCCCAGCCCGGCAACCCCAGGAAGCGGCTGTTCCGCCTGGTCCCCGACCGCGCGCTGATCAACCGAATGGGCTTCAACAACGACGGCTCCGCGGCCGTCGCCGAGCGCCTGGCCACCCGTACGCCCGTCTTCCGGACCGTCGTCGGCGTCAACATCGGCAAGACCAAGGTGGTCCCCGAGGAGGAGGCCGCCGGCGACTACGTGAAGTCGACCGAGCGGCTCGCCCGGCACGCCGACTACCTCGTGGTGAACGTCTCGTCCCCGAACACCCCCGGCCTGCGCAACCTCCAGGCCACCGAGGCGCTGCGCCCGCTGCTCAGCGCGGTCCGCGAGGCCGCCGACCGCTCGGTCACCGGCCGCCGCGTCCCGCTCCTCGTCAAGATCGCGCCCGACCTCGCCGACGAGGACGTCGACGCGGTCGCCGACCTCGCCGTGGAACTCGGCCTCGACGGGATCATCGCGACGAACACCACCATCGCGCGCGATGGCCTCGGCCTGACCTCCGACCCCGCCCTGGTGGGGGAGACCGGCGGACTGTCCGGCGCCCCGCTCAAGGCCCGCTCGCTGGAGGTGCTGCGCCGCCTCTACGCGCGCGTGGGCGACCGCATCACCCTGGTCGGCGTCGGCGGCATCGAGAACGCCGAGGACGCCTGGCAGCGCATCCTCGCCGGCGCCACGCTGGTCCAGGGCTACAGCGCCTTCATCTACGAGGGCCCCTTCTGGGGCCGCGCCATCCACAAGGGACTCGCCGCCCGGCTGCGGACGAGCCCGTACGCCACCCTCGCCGACGCTGTCGGCGCCGACGTGAGGACCTCCCGATGAGCCTGGAACCCTTCGGCGCCCGGCTGCGCCGCGCCATGGACGAGCGGGGCCCGCTGTGCGTGGGCATCGACCCGCACGCCTCCCTGCTCGCCGACTGGGGACTGTCCGACGACATCGCCGGCCTGGAGCGGTTCAGCCGCACGGTCGTCGAGGCGCTCGCCGACCGGGTCGCCGTCCTGAAGCCGCAGAGCGCCTTCTTCGAGCGGTTCGGCTCCCGCGGCGTCGCCGTCCTGGAGAAGTCGGTCGAGGAGGCCCGCGCCGCCGGGGCCCTGGTCGTGATGGACGCCAAGCGCGGTGACATCGGCTCGACCATGGCCGCCTACGCCGAGACCTTCCTGCGCAAGGACGCGCCGCTCTTCTCGGACGCGCTGACCGTCTCGCCCTTCCTCGGCTACGGCTCGCTGCTGCCCGCCGTCGAGCTGGCCCGCGAGTCCGGCGCCGGGCTCTTCGTCCTCGCGCTCACCTCCAACCCGGAGGGCGGCGAGGTCCAGCACGCCCTGCGCGAGGACGGGCGCAACGTCGGGGCGACGATGCTGGCGCACCTGGCCGTCGAGAACGCGGGGGAGACCCCGCTCGGCTCCTTCGGCGCGGTCGTCGGCGCCACCCTGGGCGACCTGTCCTCCTACGACCTCGACATCAACGGCCCGCTCCTCGCGCCCGGCATCGGCGCCCAGGGAGCGACGGCGGCCGATCTGGCGGGAGTCTTCGGACCGGCGGTGCGCAACGTCGTCCCGAACGTGAGCCGGGGTGTCCTCCGGTTCGGTCCGGACCCGGTCGCCCTGCGTTCCGCCGCGGACCGCTTCGCGGAGGAGATCAGGGCCGCCCTCACGGCCGCCTGAACCCTTCCCGGCCCTCCGGAACCGCCCGCTCGGCCCTCCGGAACCGCTCGCTCGGCGTTCGAAAACGGCCCCGGTGGCGCTCCGGAACCGTCCCGGCGGCGGTCTTCCGGAGGCCCCGGGCCGCAATACATTCTCAAATCCGGGGCGTTATGTCGGGAATGTCGGGCTCCAGGGAGGCTGACCAGGACTTTTCCGCTGTTCTCGCTGACTCTGGCGCACTAGCCCGCTAGTCTCCGTCGAGAGAACGGGCAAGCGTGTGTTGCTCGTACCTCCCCAGGTGTGGGGCGACTAGGTTCCTCACCGGTCCGTATCCGACAGTTCGACATCCGAGGTGACGTAGGCGTGGCTCTTCCGCCCCTTACCCCTGAACAGCGCGCAGCCGCGCTCGAAAAGGCCGCCGCGGCTCGCCGGGAGCGGGCCGAGGTCAAGAATCGACTCAAGCACTCCGGCGCCTCGCTTCACGAGGTCATCAAGCAGGGTCAGGAGAACGACGTCATCGGCAAGATGAAGGTCTCCGCCCTGCTGGAGTCGCTGCCGGGCGTGGGCAAGGTCCGCGCCAAGCAGATCATGGAGCGACTCGGGATCTCCGAGAGCCGCCGCGTTCGCGGTCTCGGCTCGAATCAGATCGCCTCTTTGGAGCGCGAGTTCGGCGGTTCCGGCGCCTGAGTCCTGGGCACCCCGGGATTGCTGGAATAATCGCCGCATGGCTGCAACACCCCGGGGGACGTCCCCCGTACCCCCGGACGTACGTCCGCGGCTGACCGTGCTCTCCGGCCCCTCCGGGGTCGGCAAGAGCACGGTCGTCGCTCATATGCGCAAGGAACACCCCGAGGTCTGGCTCTCGGTGTCGGCGACGACCCGCAGGCCCCGCCCCGGTGAGAAGCACGGAGTCCACTACTTCTTCGTCTCCGACGACGAGATGGACAAGCTGATCGCCAACGGCGAGCTGCTGGAGTGGGCCGAGTTCGCCGGCAACCGCTACGGCACCCCCCGGGCCGCCGTACTGGAGCACCTGGAGTCGGGCGTCCCCGTGCTCCTGGAGATCGACCTCCAGGGCGCGCGCCAGGTCCGCGAGTCCATGCCCGAGGCGCTGCTCGTGTTCCTGGCCCCGCCCTCCTGGGAGGAACTGGTCCGCCGGCTCACCGGCCGGGGCACCGAATCCCCCGAGGTGATCGAGCGCCGCCTCGCCGCGGCGAAGGTCGAACTGGCGGCCGAGCCGGAGTTCGATGTCACCCTGGTCAACACCTCCGTCGAGGACGTGGCGCGTGAGCTGCTAGCCTTGATGGAAGTTGTTTGATCTTTCAGGTCAATTTCCACCTTTCGGAAGGCAGAGCGTGTCCTCTTCCATCACCGCTCCCGAGGGCATCATCAACCCTCCGATCGACGAGCTCCTCGAGGCCACCGACTCGAAGTACAGCCTGGTGATCTACGCGGCCAAGCGTGCCCGCCAGATCAACGCGTACTACTCGCAGCTCGGCGAGGGCCTCCTCGAGTACGTCGGTCCGCTCGTCGACACCCACGTCCACGAGAAGCCGCTGTCGATCGCCCTGCGCGAGATCAACGCGGGACTGCTGACGTCCGAGGCCGTCGAAGGCCCCGCCCAGTAGTCGTTCACATCCTCATCCCAGGCCCGGCGGCGCGACCGCCGGGCCTGTGGTGTGTCATGGAGTCGTACGTTTCCGAGCGCGGGGAGAGACGGTGGACAAGCCGAGGGTCGTCCTGGGAGTCAGCGGTGGCATCGCCGCCTACAAGGCCTGTGAGCTGCTGCGACGGCTGACCGAGTCGGGCCACGACGTACGGGTCGTGCCCACCGCCTCGGCCCTGCACTTCGTCGGCGCCGCCACCTGGTCAGCGCTCTCGGGCCACCCCGTCTCCACCGAGGTCTGGTCCGACGTCCACGAGGTCCCGCACGTCCGCATCGGGCAGCAGGCCGACCTCGTGGTGGTGGCCCCCGCGACGGCCGACATGCTGGCCAAGGCGGCCCACGGCCTCGCCGACGACCTGCTCACCAACACCCTGCTCACCGCCCGCTGTCCGGTCGTCTTCGCGCCCGCCATGCACACCGAGATGTGGGAGCACCCGGCCACCCGGGAGAACGTGGCGACCCTGCGGCGCCGTGGCGCGATCGTCATCGAGCCCGCCGTCGGCCGGCTGACCGGCATCGACACCGGCAAGGGCCGGCTGCCCGACCCGGGGGAGATCTTCGAGGTCTGCCGCCGCGTCCTCGCCCGGGGCGTCACCGAGCCGGACCTCGCCGGACGGCACGTCGTCGTCAGCGCCGGCGGCACCCGCGAACCCCTCGACCCCGTCCGCTTCCTCGGCAACCGCTCCTCCGGCAAGCAGGGGTACGCCCTCGCCCGCACCGCCGCCGCGCGCGGTGCCCGCGTCACCCTGATCGCCGCGAACACCGGCCTGCCGGACCCGGCCGGGGTCGACGTGATCCAGGTCGGAACCGCCGTGCAGCTCCGCGAGGCCGTGCTGAAGGCGGCCCCGGACGCCGACGCCGTGGTCATGGCCGCCGCCGTGGCCGACTTCCGCCCCGAGACGTACGCCACCGGAAAGATCAAGAAGCGGGACGGCCGGGAACCGGACCCGATCGTCCTCGTCCGCAACCCCGACATCCTCGCCGAGATCTCCGCCGACCGGGCGCGCCCAGGACAGGTGGTCGTCGGCTTCGCGGCCGAGACGGACGACGTCCTCGCCAACGGGCGCGCGAAGCTGGCCCGCAAGGGCTGCGATCTGCTCGTGGTGAACGAGGTAGGCGAGAGCCGCACGTTCGGCTCCGAGGAGAACGAGGCCGTGGTGCTCGGCGCCGACGGCAGCGAGACGCCCGTACCCCACGGACCGAAGGAAGCGCTGGCCGACACCGTGTGGGACCTGGTGACACGCCGACTGGGGTGAATGTCTCATCCGGCCCTTTCGGACGTCCCGAAACCCGCGAAATCGGGCGTGGCGACCCTGGCGGACCCCGGTGGCCATGGCGCAGAATGCCCGTGCCGCAGGTCACAGGCTTTCCGAGAGGCGAGACAGGCGTCCCGCGGCCGAGCGCGACCGATAAACTGTTCACGGACGACGCCGGGCGCAGCCCCCGGCCCGTCCACCCATGATCAGCCAGCAGCCGCTGCAACCACAGGGAGCGTTGTGTCCCGTCGCCTGTTCACCTCGGAGTCCGTGACCGAGGGTCACCCCGACAAGATCGCTGACCAGATCAGCGACACCATTCTCGACGCGCTTCTGCGGGAGGACCCGACGTCCCGGGTCGCCGTGGAGACGCTCATCACCACCGGCCTGGTGCACGTGGCCGGAGAGGTCACGACCAAGGCGTACGCGCCGATCGCGCAGCTCGTCCGGGACAAGATCCTGGAGATCGGCTACGACTCCTCGAAGAAGGGCTTCGACGGGGCGTCCTGTGGCGTGTCGGTGTCGATCGGCTCCCAGTCCCCGGACATCGCGCAGGGTGTCGACACGGCGTACGAGAGCCGGGTCGGGGGTGCCTCCCAGGGGGACGAGGGTGACGAGCTGGACCGGCAGGGTGCGGGCGACCAGGGCCTGATGTTCGGGTACGCGACCGACGAGACCCCGAACCTGATGCCGCTCCCGATCCACCTCGCGCACAAGCTCTCGCGCCGGCTGTCCGAGGTCCGCAAGAACGGGACCATCCCGTACCTGCGCCCCGACGGCAAGACCCAGGTCACCATCGAGTACGACGGCGACAAGGCGGTCCGGCTGGACACCGTCGTCGTCTCCTCGCAGCACGCGTCGGACATCGACCTGGAGTCCCTGCTCGCCCCGGACATCCGCGAGTTCGTCGTGGAGCCCGAGCTGAAGGCCCTCCTCGACGACGGCATCAAGCTGGAGACCGAGGGCTACCGCCTGCTGGTGAACCCGACCGGCCGCTTCGAGATCGGCGGCCCGATGGGCGACGCCGGCCTCACCGGCCGCAAGATCATCATCGACACGTACGGCGGCATGGCCCGCCACGGCGGCGGCGCCTTCTCCGGCAAGGACCCGTCCAAGGTCGACCGCTCCGCCGCGTACGCGATGCGCTGGGTGGCGAAGAACGTCGTCGCCGCGGGCCTCGCCTCCCGCTGCGAGGTCCAGGTCGCGTACGCCATCGGCAAGGCCGAGCCGGTCGGTCTGTTCGTGGAGACCTTCGGCACCGCCAAGGTCGACGCCGAGAAGATCGAGACCGCCATCTCCGAGGTCTTCGACCTCCGCCCGGCGGCCATCATCCGCGACCTCGACCTGCTGCGTCCGATCTACTCGCAGACCGCCGCCTACGGCCACTTCGGCCGCGAGCTGCCGGACTTCACCTGGGAGCGGACGGACCGGGTGGACGCGCTCCGCAAGGCCGCGGGCCTGTAGTCCCGCGTTCTCGGCCCGATCCGTGAGGCCCGGCACCCTTGGTGCCGGGCCTCACGGCTGCCCGGAGGGCGACGCCGAGGCGAGGGAAGCGGAGGGCGGCGGGGGCGCGGGAATTGACGGCCGGGTCCGCTCCGCGCATGTCCAGGCATGTCCCAGGCCCGTGTGCGGTGGCGTGTGGTGGATTCCTGGTGCGATGGCGCGTCGCGGGCCGTGGCCGGGCCGGTCTGGGGGCCGGGGCGGTGTCGGTGGGGTCTGGTAGGAATACTGCTGTGAGCAGCGCGAACGGGCGGCCGGGGGCCGGCGCGGACGAGACGGGCGGCGCGGACGGCGCGCCGCCCGAGCAGCTTGCGCTGATCCGGGAGACGGTCCGCCGATCGAAGGAGCCGAAGGCGCCGAAGGCCAAGCCGCGGACCTGGCGCGGGGCCGCGGTCGCCAAGGAACTGCCCGTCGCGCGGGTCCTGGTCGACAAAGGGGTGCTGCACCTCGACCGCTACTTCGACTACGCCGTGCCCGAGGACCTCGACGCCGCCGCCCAGCCGGGCGTGCGGGTGCGGGTCCGGTTCGGCGCCGGAGGGCGCACCGTGCGGGACGGTCGCCGCGAGGGCGGCGGACTGATCGACGGGTACCTGATCGAGCGGGTCGCCGAGTCCGACTACTCCGGTCCGCTCGCCGCCCTCGCCCAGGTCGTCTCGCCCGAGCCCGTCCTCGGACCCGAACTGCTGGGACTCGCCCGCGCCGTCGCCGACCGGTACGCGGGATCGCTCGCCGACGTGCTGCAACTGGCGGTGCCGCCCCGGCACGCGCGGGCCGAGGCGCGGGAGTCGCCGCCGCCCCCGCCGCCGCCCGCCGCTCCCGAGCCCGGCACCTGGCGGCGGTACGGGCGGGGAGCGGACTTCCTCGCCTCGCTCGCCTCCGGCGGTGCCCCGCGCGCCGTATGGACCGCGCTGCCCGGACCGGAGTGGGCCGAGGAGATCGCCCGCGCCGTACAGGCGACCCTCGCCTCCGGGCGCGGCGCCCTCGTCGTCGTGCCGGCTGGCCGTCCCACCGCCCGGGTCGACGCGGCGCTGCGGGCCCTGCTGGGAGAGGGCCGGCACGCGGTGCTGACCGCCGACGCCGGACCCGAGCGGCGCTACCGGGAGTGGCTCGCCGTACGGCGCGGTGCCGTACGGGCCGTCGTCGGCACCCGAGCCGCCATGTTCGCGCCGGTCCGCGACCTCGGACTCGTCGTCGTGTGGGACGACGGCGACGCCGGACACAGCGACGACAACGCCCCCTTCCCGCACGTCCGCGAGGTGCTGGAACTGCGCGCCGCACGGGACAAGTGCGGCTTCCTGCTGGGCGGTTGGACCTGCACGGTGGAGGCGGCGCAGTTGGTCGAGAGCGGCTGGGCCCTGCCGCTGGCCGCCGACCGCGAGCAGGTGCGCGCCGCCGCGCCGCTGGTGCGGACCGTCGGGGACGGCGATCTCGCGCGCGACGAGGCGGCCCGCGCCGCGCGGCTGCCCACACTGGCCTGGCAGGTCGTACGGGAGGGGTTGCGGCGGGGGCCCGTACTGGTCCAGGTGCCCCGGCGTGGCTATGTGCCCCGGATGGCGTGCGCCCAGTGCCGGGCGCCCGCCCGCTGCCGGCACTGCGCGGGCCCGCTGGAGGCGCAGGACGCGCGGGCACTGCGCTGCGCCTGGTGCGGGCGCGACGAGACCGCCTGGCACTGCCAGGAGTGCGGCGGCTTCCGGCTGCGCGCCCAGATCGTCGGCGCGCGCCGGACCGCCGAGGAACTGGGGCGCGCGTTCCCGGCCGTGCCGGTGCGCACCTCCGGGCGCGAGCAGGTGCTCGACACGGTGTCCGGGACCCCCGCCCTGGTGGTGAGCACCCCGGGCGCCGAACCGGTCGCCGAGGGCGGGTACGCGGCGGCCCTGCTGCTCGACGGCTGGGCCATGCTCGGCCGCCCCGACCTGCGCGCCGGAGAGGACGCGCTGCGCCGGTGGATCGGCGCGGCGGCCCTCGTGCGCCCGCAGGGCGAGGGCGGCACGGTCGTGGTGGTGGCCGAACCGACCCTGCGGCCCGTCCAGGCGCTCGTGCGCTGGGACCCCGTCGGGCACGCGGTGCGCGAACTCGCCGAGCGGGCCGAGCTGGGCTTCCCGCCGGTCTCCCGGATGGCGTCCGTGACCGGCACCCCGGAGGCGCTCGCCGGATTTCTCGCCGGCGCCGAACTGCCGCCCGACGCCGAGGTGTTGGGGCCCGTTCCGGTACCGGCCGCGGAGGCCGCGCGCGGACGCGGGCCCGGTGGGCCGCCCGCCGGGGAGCCGGTGGAGCGGGTCCTGGTCCGCGTACCGCCGGGCAGCGGCGCCGCCCTGGCGACGGCCCTGAAGACGGCCCAGGCCGCCCGCATGGCCCGTGGCGGCCAGGAGCCCGTACGGATCAGGATCGATCCGCCCGACATCGGGTGACGCCGGACCTGGACGGGCACGTGCGCCGGTACGAAGGCCCCCATCCCGGGGCGAGGCGGGGCGGACATGCGACTGCCTCCCGGGGCCCTGGCCGGGAGGCAGTTCCTGTGTCCGTGCGGGGGAGTGGTCAGCCGTTGCGCGGGCCCGGGAAGGCAGTGGGCCTGACCTCGTCGCGGAACGAGCTGCCGGCCGTCGGCTGGGTCGGCATCGAGCGGGCGGCGGGGACCGTGGGCACCGCCGGGAGCCCCGCGCCGACGGAGACCGTACGGGTGCTCGCCGCCTCGGTGGCGCGCTCCGCCTCGGCGGCGGCCTGGGCGGCGGCGCGGCGGGCGCCGTAACGCCGGTGCACCGCCTGCTTGGTGACGCCGAGGGCCGATCCCACCGCGTCCCACGAGAAGCCGAGTGAGCGGTCGAAGTCCACGGCGGCGGTGACCAGGGTCTCGACACTGTCCCGCAGCTCCTGGGCGAGGCGGACGGTCGGCGCGGGGGCACGCCCGTAGACGACGAAGCCCGTGGAGGGGCCGGAGCGGCGCGGGCGGTAGACGTTGCCCAGCTGGGCGGTGAGCGTGCGCAGTGCGTCCACCTGCCGGCGGACCCGCTCGATGTCCCGCACCAGCAAGTGCAGGCTGGCCCGAGCCTGGGCGTCGTGGGTTGCGTGGTCGGCCATGAACAAGCCTCTCGAACCGGCGTTGAATAGGATCGGGCCGCGATCGCGGCCCGCTGTGGTCAACTCTTCCTTGACCAACGCGTGGACGGGTGAGTGGTCACGCTGCGGGGGCGTGAGGACATACGCACGGGGCGCACCGGGGGACGTACGCCCCCTGTGATGCCGTCGGCGCGCCCCCGGGGCCCCGCGTCCGCGAGATCGGCTGCCCAGGCCCCCGGACCCGGCCCGGGAGAACCCCCGAGCCCGCCCGCCACGGGCGGCATAGACTGGTGCGCTGCCCCGCGCCGTGCCCTTCCGGGCTCGCGCGCGGGCCCGGAACAGCTCCCGCCCGAGAGGCCAACCGCCACCCATGAAGCTCGTCTTCGCAGGCACCCCCGAGGTCGCCGTTCCCGCCCTGGACGCCCTGATCGCCTCCGGGCGGCACGAGGTGGCCGCCGTCGTGACCCGGCCGGACGCGCCCGCCGGACGCGGGCGACGGCTCGTCGCGAGTCCGGTCGCCGCGCGCGCGGAGGAGGCCGGGATCGAGGTGCTCAAGCCGGCGAAGCCCCGCGACGAGGAGTTCCTGGCCCGGCTCCGGGAGATCGGCCCCGACTGCTGCCCCGTCGTCGCCTACGGCGCGCTGCTGCCCCGCGTGGCCCTCGACGTGCCCGTGCACGGCTGGGTCAACCTGCACTTCTCGCTGCTGCCCGCCTGGCGCGGCGCCGCCCCCGTGCAGCACGCGATCATGGCCGGCGACGAGATCACCGGCGCCTCCACCTTCCTGATCGAGGAGGGCCTCGACTCGGGCCCCGTCTACGGGACGGTCACCGAGGAGATCCGGCCCACCGACACCAGCGGCGACCTGCTGACGCGGCTCGCGTTCGCCGGTTCGGGCCTGCTCGCCGCCACCATGGACGGCATCGAGGACGGCACCCTCAAGGCCGTACCGCAGCCCGCCGACGGGGTCAGCACCGCCCCGAAGATCACCGTCGAGGACGCCCAGGTCGACTGGGCCGCGCCCGCCCTGCGGGTCGACCGCGTGGTGCGCGGCTGCACGCCCGCCCCCGGCGCCTGGACCGCCTTCCGGGACGAGCGGCTCAAGCTCATCCAGGTCGCCACCGTGCCCGACCGCACCGACCTCGCCCCCGGCGAGCTGTCCGTCGCCAAGAACAACGTGTACGTGGGCACCGGCTCGTACGCCGTCGAGCTGCTCTGGGTGCAGGCGCAGGGCAAGAAGCCGATGCGCGCGGCCGACTGGGCCCGCGGGGTGCGCATCCCCTCCGGGGAGCGGCTCGGGGTCTGACCTCGCCCCACGGCCGGCCCGCGCCCCGCGGCGTAGGCTGATGAACGCACCTTTTCCCGGATCCGGAGCACCTTTTTCGTGAGTGAGCAGTCCCGTCGGCCGAACAAGCCCGGCAAGCCCTACCGCCGCCCCCAGAAGGACCCGGTCCGCATGCTCGCCTTCGAGGCGCTGCGGGCCGTGGACGAGCGGGACGCGTACGCCAACCTCGTCCTGCCGCCGCTGCTGCGCAAGGCACGGGAGAAGGGCGACTTCGACGGCCGGGACGCCGCGCTCGCCACGGAGCTGGTCTACGGCACGCTGCGCCGCCAGGGGACGTACGACGCCGTCATCGCGGCCTGCGTCGACCGGCCGCTGCGCGAGGTCGACCCGCCGGTCCTCGACGTGCTCAGCCTCGGGGTCCACCAGCTCCTCGGCACCCGCATCCCCACCCACGCCGCCGTCTCCGCCTCGGTGGAGCTGGCCCGGGTGGTGCTCGGCGACGGGCGCGCCAAGTTCGTCAACGCCGTGCTGCGCAAGGTCGCGCGGCAGGACCTCGACGCCTGGCTGGAGCAGGTCGCGCCGCCCTACGACGAGGACCCCGAGGACCACCTCGCCGTCGTGCACTCGCACCCCCGCTGGGTCGTCTCCGCGCTGTGGGACTCCCTGGGCGGCGGCCGGGCCGGCATCGAGGACCTGCTGGAGGCCGACAACGAACGCCCCGAGGTGACGCTCGTCGCCCGGCCCGGACGCTCCACCGCCGACGAACTCCTCGGCTCGCTGGAGGAGGACTCGGCGCTGCCGGGCCGCTGGTCGCCGTACGCCGTGCGGCTCTCCGAGGGCGGCGAGCCCGGCGCGATCGACGCCGTGCGGGAAGGGCGCGCGGGCGTCCAGGACGAGGGCAGCCAGCTCGTCGCCGTCGCGCTCGCCAACGCGCCGCTGGAAGGGCCCGACCGGGTCTGGCTGGACGGCTGCGCGGGCCCCGGCGGCAAGGCGGCGATGCTCGCGGGTCTCGCCGCCCGGCGCGGGGCCACGCTGCTCGCCTCCGAGAAGCAGCCCCACCGGGCCGGACTGGTCGCCAAGGCGCTCGCCGGGAACCCCGGCCCCTACCAGGTCATCGCCGCCGACGGCACCCGCCCGCCGTGGCGCCCCGGCACCTTCGACCGGGTCCTGATGGACGTGCCCTGCACGGGCCTGGGCGCCCTGCGCCGGCGCCCCGAGGCCCGCTGGCGGCGCCGGCCCGAGGACCTCGACGGCTTCGCCCCGCTCCAGCGCGGGCTGCTGCGCACCGCCCTCGACTCGGTGCGGGTCGGCGGAGTCGTCGGCTACGCGACCTGCTCGCCGCACCTCGCCGAGACCCGCGCGGTCGTCGACGACGTCCTCAAGCACTACGAGGGCGGCTCCGCCGAACTCCTCGACGCCCGCCCGTTGCTGCCCGGCGTCCCGGCCCTCGGCGACGGGCCCGACGTCCAGCTGTGGCCGCATCTGCACGGCACGGACGCGATGTATCTGGCGCTCATCCGCCGCACGGGCTGACCGGCTGACCAACCGACCGGCCGACCGGGCCGGCGAGGTTCCTTGGCCTCAGCCCTGGGGAGCGGCCCGTGGCGGTGCCTCCCCGGGCTTCGGCGGGCCGGGATCGGGCGGGCCCGGATCAGGCGGGAGCGGATCGGGCGGGGGCGGTGATCCGCCGTCCTTGCGCCCGCCGTCCTCCTGCCGGCCGTCCTCGCGCGCCAGCCGGCTCGGCCACCACACCCTCGCGCCCACGTCGAGGAAGAGCGAGGTCACCAGCACCGAGCGCACCACGAAGGTGTCGAGCAGCACGCCGAAGGCGACCGCGAAGCCGATCTCGGCGAACCCCACCACCGGCAGGGTGCCCAGCGCGGCGAACGTGCCCGCGAGGACCAGGCCCGCCGAGGTGATCACCGCCCCGGTGGTGGCGAGGCCCGTGACCACCCCCGGCCGGGTGCCCTGCCGGGCCGCCTCCTCGCGGACCCGGGTGGTCAGGAAGATGTTGTAGTCGATCCCGAGCGCCACCAGGAACACGAAGACGAACAGCGGGAAGGACACGTCCTCGCCCGCGTAGTCGAAGACGTGCCGGAAGGCCAGCGCGCTCACACCGAGGGCGGCGGCCAGCGAGAGCACCACGGTCCCGATCAGCAGCAGCGGCGCGACCAGGGCCCGCAGCAGCACACTCAGCACCAGCAGGACCACGACCAGGACGAGCGGAATGACCAGGTAGTTGTCGTGTGTCTGCGCGTCCTCCATGTCCAGCAGGGCCGCGGTGCCGCCGCCCACCTTCGCGTCGGCGTCCGGCAGCGCGTGCACGGCGCCCCGTACCCGGTCGACCGTCTCCTTGGCCGCGTCGCTGTCGGACGGATCGCGCAGCGTCGCCTCGAACAGCACCCGGCCGTCGTGCTCCGGCGCCGTGCCCGGCGGCACCCCGATGCTCGCGGGCACCACCCCCGGGTCCGCCGCCACGGTACGGCGGACCCGGTCGCCCGCCGCCGCGTCGGACACCACCACCAGCGGATCACCGGCGCCCGCGGGGAAGTAGCGCTCGGAGACCTGCTGGCCGACGACCGAGTCCGGTTTCCCGGTGAACTGGTCCGCGCCGGGGATGCCCGCCGCCCGGAGCTGCACGAGCCCGACCGACAGCGCCGCCAGGACCAGCGCCGTACCGATCCAGGTCGTCCGGGGCCGCCGGGCGATACGGGACCCGACGCGTGCCCAGAAGCCGCCGCGCGTCGGGTCCGACGAGCCGACGTGCGGCACGGCGGGCCAGAAGATCCAGCGCCCGGACACCAGCAGCAGGGCGGGGAAGAGGGTGAGCATCGCCAGCAGGGCCACGGCCACGCCGATCGCCGCGACCGGACCGAGCCCGCGGGTCGAGTTCATCTCGGCGACCAGCAGCACCAGCATGCTCAGGACCACCGTCGCCCCCGAGGCGAGGACCGCCGGGCCCGCCCGGTTCAGGGCGAGCGCCATCGCCTCGTGGCGGTCCTCGTGCCGGCGCAGTTCCTCCCGGTAGCGGGCGACCAGCAGCAGGGCGTAGTCGGTGCCCGCGCCGAACACCAGCACCGTGAGGATGCCCGCGCTCTGCCCGTTGACGGTCAGCCCGGCACGGGTCGCCAGCAGATAGATCAGCGCCTGGGCGGTGAACAGGGCGACGATGACCCCGAGCAGCGGCACGAACAGCAGGGTCGGGCTGCGGAAGGTGATCAGCAGCATCACGATGACCACGGCCATCGCCGCGTAGAGCAGGGTCGAGTCGATGCCCTCGAAGGCCTTGGCGGAGTCCGCGGAGGTGCCGCCCGGCCCGGTGATGTGCACGGCGAGGCCGTCGCCGCCCCGGCCCGTCACATCGCGGACCGAGTCGACGGCGGGCGCGATCCGCTGCCAGCCGGCCGCGTCCATGGTGATCGGCACGTAGATCTGCGCGGCCCGCGGAGCGGCCGGCCGGTCGAAGACGGGCCCCCGGGTCTCCGCCCCGCGGATGCCGTGGTCCCGCAGCGTCCTGAGCTGCCGGACGTCCTCGGCGATCTGCCTCCGGTCGCGCGCGGTCAGTCCGCCCTCACGGGCGTAGACGACGACGGCCGGGATCTGTTCGGGACGGAACTCGCCCGAGATGTCGAGGACTTGGGTCGACTCCGCCGAGCCGGGCAGCCAGGACTGGGCGTCGTTGTCCTGGGCGTCGCTGAGCTTCATGCCGAGCGGGGCCACGAAGACGAGCACCAGCAGCCACAGGACCAGCACCAGCCACTTGGACCGGCGCCCGCACACCACCGCGATGCCCGCCCGCTTCCAGGCGCCGAGCCGCTTCATGCCCACCCCCGAGGCCGGACGCAGTGCCGCCGAGACGCCCAGAATGGCACGCGCGGGGCCCGTCGCACAGCGGCGAGGAGACCGAGGTCCGGACCGAGGAGAGCAACCGGCCCGGAACATGGCAGGCTTGGGGCATGGCCGCGCAGATCAACCCCAGCATCCTGTCCGCCGACTTCGCCCGACTCGCCGACGAGGCGGCGGCGGTGAAGGGCGCCGACTGGCTCCATGTCGACGTCATGGACAACCATTTCGTACCGAACCTCACCCTCGGGGTGCCGGTCGTGGAGTCCCTGGCGCGCGCGACAAAGACTCCGCTGGACTGCCATCTGATGATCGAGGACGCCGATCGGTGGGCGCCCCAGTACGTGGAAGCGGGGGCCGGCTCGGTCACCTTCCACGTGGAGGCGGCCGCGGCGCCGGTCCGGCTCGCCCGCGAGATCCGGGCCAAGGGGGCCCGCGCCTCGATGGCGCTCAAGCCGGCGACGCCCATCGAGCCGTACGAGGATCTGCTGCCCGAACTCGACATGCTGCTGATCATGACCGTCGAGCCCGGATTCGGGGGCCAGGCCTTTCTCGACATCATGCTCCCGAAGATCCGCCGCACCCGCGAGTTGATCAAAAAGCACGGTCTCGAGCTGTGGCTCCAGGTCGACGGCGGCGTCTCGGCCGCCACCATCGAGCGCTGCGCCGACGCCGGAGCCGATGTCTTCGTCGCCGGATCGGCCGTCTACGGGGCCGCGGACCCCGCCCAGGCGGTCCGTGCACTGCGCACCCAGGCCGAGGACGCGACGGCGCGCGCCTCCTGGGCGTGCGACCACTGAACCAAGGGAACGTGAACGCCGCCCATCGGGGCGGATCAAGTCCGCCGGATCTGCGAGGATGAACGGCGAATCCAGAGTGTGAACAGCAGTGAGGAGATCGCCGTGTCGGGTATGTCGGCGGGCCGGTCAGCCATGCGGATGGGACCCGCCGAGCTGGTGCAGGCGGCGGCCATGGCCCGCCGCTTCTACCTCGAGGGCAAGTCCAAGATCCAGATCGCCGAGGAGTTCGGCGTCAGCCGCTTCAAGGTGGCCCGGGTCCTGGAGACCGCTCTCGAACGGGATCTCGTGAGGATCGAGATCCGCGTCCCCGCCGAGCTGGACGCGGAGCGCTCGGACGCGCTGCGCGCCCGCTACGGCCTGCGGCACGCCGTGGTCGTCGAGTCCCCGGCGGACGCCGAGGAGTCGCCCGACCCGGAGAACCTCGGCGAGGTGGCCGCCGACCTGCTCGGCGAGCTGGTCAACGAGGGCGATGTGCTCGGCCTCGCCTGGGGCCGCTCCACCATCCACATGGCGGCGGCCCTGGACCGGCTCCCGCCGTGCACCGTCGTGCAGCTCACCGGTGTCTACGACGCCGGAACCGCCGAACGCGGCTCCGTCGAGGCCGTACGGCGCGCCGCGCAGGTGTCGGGCGGCGACGCCCACCCCATCTACGCGCCGATGCTGCTGCCCGACGAGGCCACCGCGGCGGCGCTGCGCAACCAGACGGGGATCGCCCGCGCCTTCGAGTACTTCGACAAGGTCACGGTCGCCTGCGTCTCCATCGGCTCCTGGGAGCCCGGCATCTCCACGGTGCACGACATGCTCAGCGACGAGGAGCGCGCCCACTACGCGTCCCTCGGTGTCGCCGCCGAGATGTCCGCCCACCTCTTCGACGCCGAGGGCCGGCGGGTCGGACGCGATCTGGGCGAGCGGTGCATCACGGTCGAGGCCGACCGGCTGCGGCGTATCCCCGAGGTGGTGGCGATCGCGGGCGGCCAGCGCAAGGCGGCCGCCATCGACGCGGTGCTCCGCTCCGGACTGGTCACCAGCCTGGTGACGGACACCTCGGCCGCCGACTATCTGATGACGGCGGGCACGGCCCCCCGGCCGGCGCTGAACCGGGCGGACCCGGACGGCCCCTGAGCCCGCTCCCACACGTGCCATGAGGGGACGGCCGTGGCAGCATCGACTCATGCTGCCGCGGCCGTCCCCTCGCACGTTCCCGGGCCTTGTGACGGCCGCCCTGCTGGTCTGTCTGGTGGCCTGCCTCGGGGCGCTGCTCGCGGGCTGCTCCTCGACGGACACCGCCGCGCCCGAGGGCCGGGTGACCCCCGCCGCGAGCCGCTCCGCCGCCCTCCCGTCCTGGGCGGACGGCATGCGGTCCGTCCGCGCCGCCGACCTGCCCGCCGAGGCCCGCGCGACCCTCGCCCTCATCGACCGGGGCGGCCCCTACCCGTACGCCAAGGACGGCAGCGTCTTCGGCAACTTCGAGCGGGAGCTGCCGCAGCGGCCCCGGGGGTACTACCACGAGTACACCGTGCGCACGCCCGGCGAAGGCGACCGCGGCGCCCGGCGCATCGTCACCGGGCGGAGCGGGGAGATCTACTACACCGATGATCACTACGACTCGTTCAAGGCGGTACTGAGATGACCCCTGGGCCGCTCGCGGAGCTGTGCCGCTCGGCCGGGTGGCAGGTCAGCGAGCTGGACCTCACCGGCGTCCTGGACAAGGCCGGCTTCATGGCCCGCTGTGTCCGCGCCCTCGACCTGCCCGAGTGGTTCGGCCGGAACTGGGACGCGCTCGCCGACGTGCTCGGCGACCCGGACTGGGGACCGGCCAGCCCGGGCAGGCTCCTCGTGGTGACCGGCTGGCGTCCGTACGCGCGGGCCCGGCCCGAGGAGTGGGAGACGGCCCAGGAGATCCTGGAATCCTCCTCCGGCCACTACCAGCAGTTCGACGCCACGCTCTCGGTCGTCCTCGTCCTTGGAGGATCCGACCAATTGCCCCCTGACCTGCCTGGATGATCCGTCCGGGCAACGCATACCGGCCGTCATGGGACAATGAAGTACGTGCTCTTCCCCCTGGCTGACCTGTCCGGGGGCCACCTCTGATCGACTGGGATGTGCAGCACGTGCGTTTCCTCAACGACATCCAGCCCCCGTACGACCTGACGTACGACGACGTGTTCATGGTGCCGAGCCGCTCCGCGGTCGGCTCGCGTCAGGGCGTGGACCTCAGCTCTCCGGACGGCACGGGCACCACCATCCCGCTCGTCGTCGCCAACATGACGGCGATCGCCGGCCGGCGCATGGCGGAGACCGTCGCCCGCCGCGGTGGCCTCGTCGTCATCCCGCAGGACATCCCGATCGAGGTCATCACCGAGGTCGTCTCCTGGGTCAAGGGCCGCCACCTGGTGCTCGACACCCCGATCATTCTCGCCCCCCACCAGACCGTCGCCGACGCGCTGGCGCTGCTGCCCAAGCGCGCCCACAACGCGGGCGTCGTCGTGGACGAGGAGGGCCGCCCGGTCGGTGTCGTCACCGACGCCGACCTCACCGGGGTGGACCGCTTCACGCAGCTCTCCGAGGTCATGTCCAAGGACCTGCTGCTCCTCGACGCGGACATCGAGCCCCGCGAGGCCTTCAACCGGCTCGACGCCGCCAACCGGCGCTACGCCCCCGCCGTGGACACCGACGGCCGGCTCGCCGGCATCCTCACCCGCAAGGGCGCCCTGCGCGCCACGCTGTACACGCCGGCCACCGACGCCGACGGCAAGCTGCGCATCGCCGCCGCCGTGGGCATCAACGGCGACGTGGCGGGCAAGGCCAAGCAGCTGCTCGACGCGGGCGTCGACACGCTCGTCATCGACACCGCGCACGGCCACCAGGAGTCGATGATCAGCGCCGTGCGCACCGTGCGCGCGCTCGACCCGCAGGTGCCGATCGTCGCGGGCAACATCGTCGCCGCCGAGGGCGTCAAGGACCTCGTCGAGGCGGGCGCCGACATCATCAAGGTCGGCGTCGGCCCCGGCGCCATGTGCACCACCCGCATGATGACCGGCGTCGGCCGGCCGCAGTTCTCCGCCGTCCTGGAGTGCGCCGCCGAGGCCAGGAAGTACGGCAAGCACGTGTGGGCCGACGGCGGTGTCCGTCACCCGCGCGACGTCGCCATGGCGCTCGCCGCCGGTGCCTCCAACGTCATGATCGGCTCCTGGTTCGCCGGGACCTACGAGTCCCCGGGCGACCTCCAGCAGGACGCCAACGGGCGCCTGTACAAGGAGTCGTTCGGCATGGCGTCGGCGCGCGCCGTCAAGAACCGCACCAGCGAGGAGTCGGCGTACGACCGGGCCCGCAAGGCGCTGTTCGAGGAGGGCATCTCCACCTCGCGCATGTTCCTCGACCCGTCCCGTCCGGGCGTCGAGGACCTGATCGACTCGATCGTCGCGGGCGTCCGCTCCTCCTGCACCTACGCGGGCGCCAACTCGCTCGAGGAGTTCGCCGAGAACGCGATCGTCGGCATCCAGAGCGCCGCCGGATACGCGGAGGGCAAGCCGCTGCACGCCAGCTGGAGCTGACCCCCGTACCGGATTCGGAACCGACCCGTACCGGTCGCCGGCCCCTGTTCTCCCTGCGGAGGACGGGGGCCGTCCGCGTACCCGGGGGACTGGCTCGGGGAATTGACGGGCCGTCGGTTCAGCGCGACGCGAACCCCTTTCACCTGCGAAAAGACGGTTTGCGCAACCATCGAAAGGCTCGGCGCAACGAACGCCCGCCGCACCGCGATGAACGCAACGATCATGCGAGTACGCGCAAGGTTGCTGCATTACGCCCGCGAAGCCGGACTCATAGGGTCAAGCGCTGTACACAGGCGTGGCGGGAACCCCGCTCGGCGGGTCCCTCCTGTCAGGGGTGCCGCCGGTCCCCGCCCTTTTCGACCGGCAGCGATGAAGGAGCCACCCGCGTGCTCGACCACGGCGCACCCCCGCAGTCCCGAACCACCTCCGCCCCACCGTCCCCGGGGCTCGGCGCGCGGCTGACGCGCCGCAAGCCGGTGGAACGCCTGGTCGCCGAGGGCGGACAGGGCGAGGGAGGCACCCTGCGCCGCTCCCTCGGCCTGTGGCAGCTCACGATGATCAGCATCGGCGCCACCCTCGGCACCGGCATCTTCGTCGTCCTCGGCGAGGCCGTCCCCAAGGCCGGCCCCGCGGTCACCCTCTCCTTCGTGATCGCCGGCCTGACCGCGCTCTTCTCCGCCCTCTCCTACGCCGAACTGGCGGGCACCATCCCGGTCGCCGGGTCCTCGTACTCGTACGCGTACGCGACGATGGGCGAGCTGATCGCCTGGATCTGCGGCTGGTGTCTGGTCCTGGAGTACGGCGTCTCGGTCGCCGCCGTCGCCGTCGGCTGGGGCGAGTACCTGAACGAACTGCTCGACGGCACGATCGGCGTCACCATCCCGGACGCGCTGTCCGCGCCGCCCGGCGACGGCGGGATCTTCAACCTGCCCGCCCTCATCGTCGTCCTGCTCGCCATGGCGTTCCTGCTCGGCGGGGCCAAGGAGTCGGCGCGCGCCAACACCGTCATGGTGACCGTGAAGATCGCCGCGCTGGTGATGTTCTGCGCGATCGGCGTCCAGGGCTTCCGCTCGGGCAACTACGAGCACTTCATGCCGCTGGGCATGGCGGGTGTCAGCGCCGCCGGCGCCACGCTGTTCTTCTCCTACATCGGCTTCGACGCCGCCTCCACGGCCGGCGAGGAGGCCAAGGACGCCCAGCGCGACCTGCCGCGCGCGATCATGCTCTCGCTGGTCATCGTGACCGCCCTGTACGTCCTCGTCGCGGCCGTCGCCGTCGGGGCGAAGCCCTGGCGCCGTTTCAACGACTCCGAGGCCGCGCTCGCCGAGATCATGAAGGACGTCACCGGGCAGACCTTCTGGGGCACGCTGCTGGCCGCCTGTGCCGTCGTCGCCATCGCCAGCGTCGTGCTCACCGTGCTCTACGGCCAGACCCGCATCCTGTTCGCCATGTCCCGCGACGGTCTCGTCCCCAAGGTCTTCGCCCGGGTCCACCCGAAGACCGGCACGCCCCGCGCCAACACGGTGATCGTCTCGCTGTTCTGCGGTGTCCTCGCCGCCGCGATCCCGCTCGGCCAGCTCGCCGACGCCACCAGCATCGGCACCCTCTTCGCCTTCGCGCTCGTCAACATCGCCGTCGTGGTGCTGCGCCGGACGCGCCCGGGCATGCGGCGCACTTTCCGGGTGCCGCTCGCCCCGGTGCTGCCCGCGATCGGCTTCCTGCTGTGCCTGTGGATGATGGCCAGCCTCTCCGCCGTCACCTGGGTGGTCTTCGGTGTCTGGATGGCCGTCGGGCTCGTGTTCTACTTCAGTTACGGCTATCGCCGGTCCCGGATGGCGACCGCGGCACCCGCCACCGACCAACCGTAGAACCCCGGCGAGCCCCGCGAGCCGGACAAGGACCCGGCCGGCCCCCGCGAGCCGGCGAAGGAACCCCGGCGAGCCGCCGCGAGCCGGACAAGAAACTCCGCAGGAACTCGCAGAAAAGTGAACCACCCGCAGTGCTGAACGATCTCGACGAACGCATCGTGCACGCCCTCGCCGAGGACGCCCGCCGCTCCTACGCCGACATCGGGCAACAGGTCGGTCTGTCCGCGCCCGCCGTGAAGCGGCGCGTCGACCGGCTGCGGGCCACCGGCGCCATCACCGGGTTCACCGTCCGGGTGGACCCGGCGGCGCTCGGCTGGGAGACCGAGGGGTTCGTCGAGATCTACTGCCGCCGCAACACCTCGCCGGAGACGATCCAGCGCGGTCTTGAGCGGTACCAGGAAGTCGTGGCCGCCTCCACCGTGACCGGGGAGGCGGACGCGGTCGTGCAGGTCTTCGCCTCGGACATGCGGCACTTCGAGCGGGTGCTGGAGCGGATCGCGGGGGAGCCGTTCGTGGAACGGACGAAGTCCGTGCTGGTGCTGTCGCCGCTGCTGCGGAGGTTTTCCTCGGGGTCGCCCGCGTAGCCGGCGTCTCCGGCAACGCCTTTGTGCCCGGGGGCCGCCGGTGCGCGGGTGCGGGTTCGTGGCGGCTGGTCGCGCGGTTCCCCGCGCCCCTTGGGGCACTTCCGCGCTCGGCGCCCGGACAGCGGCGGGCGGCGGGTGTTCTACTCGGCTGTTTTTCTCGCCAGGGCGTTGTTGTCTATCGAGTTGTGGACGCTGAAGCTCACCGCGTCGGAGCGGTAGCGGTCGTCGGACCATTCGACCGGGCGGCCCTCGCGGGTGGTGGTGACCCGGCGCACCCGCAGCAGGGGGCTGGTCCGGCGGACGCCGAGCAGGTCGGCGTCCTGGGCGCCCGCGGCGACCGCGTCGATGACGTGCTCGCCGTAGGCGAAGACCAGACCGGTGTCCTCGAAGAGGCGCTGGGTGACGGACGGGCACTCGGGTTCGATGGCCGCCACGGAGGCGGAGATCCAGTCCGCGTACACCGTACGCTCCAGCAGCACCGGCTCGCCGTCCAGGCCACGGACCCGCAGCACGTGCAACACCGGTGTCCTCTCCGGGAGTTGAAGCCGGACGGCGTCCTCCGCGGTCGCCGGGAGGTACTCCTGCGACACCACGTGCCCGGTCGCCTCGCGGCCCATCGCCCGGGCCCACTGGGCGAAGCTGCGCAGTTCGGCGAAGCTCTGGCTGCGGCGGCCGGTCAGGACCAGACGGCGGGCACCCTGGCGGGAACCGATCAGCCCCTCGGCGGTCAGGGCCGCGACGGCCTGGCGGACCGTGCCGCGCGAGACGCCGTAGTGGGACGCGAGATCGGTCTCCGCCGGCAGCAGGCTGCCCACGGTGTACTCCTCGCGGTCGATCGCCCGCCGCAGCTCCTCGGCGATCTCCTCGTGTCGCGCCGGCATGCTTCCCCTCTGACCGAACCACTGTGCACAGCGTGATCAGCCTAATCGACCGCCCGAGGTGGTCCGTGTCGGCCGGGATTGTGCAGGGAATCGAGGGTCACGGTTTCGCCAAAGTTTACGAACAGGACACCATCGCCGGGCCTACTGGGGCCAACTTGTTCAGACAAGTTCTCCCCGTCCCACCACCCTCGTGCGTCATCCTGGAGAGACCGTGACCGTGTTCCTGCCGAGGACCGCCCTCCTCACCGGCGGCCTCGCCGTCGCCGCAGCACTCGCCCTGAGCGCCTGCGGCGCCGCTCCCGACGACAAGTCCGACAGCGCAGGCGGCAAGAGCGCGGCCACCGCGACCTCCGCCGCGGACTTCGGCGGCCTCGACGCCCTGGTCAAGGCCGCCAAGAAGGAGGGCACGCTGCACGCGATCGCCCTGCCCCGCGACTGGGCCAACTACGGCGCCCTGATCGACGGCTTCACCAAGAAGTACGGCATCAAGATAGACGTCGAGAGCCCGGACGGCTCCAGCCAGGACGAAATCAACGCCGTCACCTCCCGCAAGGGCCAGGACCGCGCCCCGGACGTCCTCGACCTCGGCAGCTCCTTCGCCCTCAGCGCGGCACAGCAGGGACTGCTCGCCCCCTACAAGGTGGCCGCCTTCGGTGACATCCCCGAGGGGCAGAAGGACGCCGCCGGCCGCTGGTTCAACGACTACGGCGGCTACATCTCCATCGGCTGCGACGCCAAGAAGGTCAAGGAGTGCCCGACGACCTTCAAGGACCTCCTCAAGCCGCAATACAAGGGGCAGGTCGCCCTCAACGGCAACCCCACCAAGTCCGGCTCCGCGTTCGGCGGCGTCTACGCGGCGGCTCTGGCCAACGGCGGTTCCTTCGACGACATCCAGCCCGGCCTCGACTTCTTCGCCAAGCTGAAGAAGAACGGCAACTACACGCCCGTCGAGTCCACCCCGGCCACCGTCGAGAAGGGCGAGACGCCCATCAGCATCGACTGGGACTACCTGAACGCCGGTTACGCCGACGAGTTCAAGTCCAAGGGCGTGGACTGGAAGGTCGCCATCCCCTCCGACGGCGAGTACGCCCAGTTCTACTCCCAGGCCGTCAACAAGGACGCCCCGCACCCGGCCGCCGCCCGCCTGTGGCAGGAGTACCTCTACAGCGCCGAGGGCCAGAACCTCTGGCTCAAGGGCTACGCCCGCCCGGTCCTGATGCCCGCGATGGACAAGGCCGGCACCCTCGACAAGGAGGCCGCCGCCAAGCTCCCCGCCGTCTCCGGCACGCCGAGCTTCCCGACCGAGGACCAGCAGGGCAAGGCCAAGACCGTGCTCGGCCAGGGCTGGGGCAAGGCCGTCTCCGGATGACCACCGCTCTCACCGAGGCCCCGGCCGACGTGGCGCCCGCCGCTGCCGACAAGCAGCGGCGGCACCGCCATGCCCCCGGCTGGCTCGCCGTCCTCCCGCTGCTCGTGTTCGTCGCGATCGCCTTCGGCGTCCCCGCGCTCGCCATGCTGAACGGCGCCTTCACCGTCAAGGACCAGACGACCGGCGCCAGTTCGTACACCACGGACAACCTGACCGGCTCCTTCCAGGGCGCCTATCTGACCGCCCTCGTCGGCAGCGTCAAGCTGTCCGCGGTCTCCGCCGCCCTCGCGACCGTCCTCGGACTGCCGCTCGCCCAGGCCGTGGTGACCTCCCGCTTCCGCGCGCTGCGCGAGGCCGTGCTCACCGCCTCCGGCGTCCTCGCCAACTTCGGCGGCGTCCCGCTCGCCTTCGCCTTCGTCGCCACCCTCGGCAACTCCGGCGTCCTGACCCGGCATCTCGGCCTCACCGACAAGGGCTGGAACCTCTACAGCTTCTGGGGCCTGGTCATCGTCTACCTGTACTTCCTGATCCCCCTCATGGTCCTCACCATCACCCCCGCCCTCGACGGACTGCGCTCGCAGTGGCGCGAGGCGGCGCGGAACAACGGCGCGACCTCCGTCCAGTACTGGCGGCACGTGGCCCTGCCCGTCCTCGCGCCCTCCCTGCTCGGCGGCCTCGTGCTGCTGTTCGGCAGCGCCTTCGCCGCGTACGCCACCGCCGCCGCCATGGTCGGCAGCGCCGTCCCGCTGGTCACCCTCCAGATCGCCGACGCCATCTCCGGCAACGTGCTGGTCGGCCAGGAGAACGTGGCGCTCGCCCTCAGCCTCGACATGGTCCTCATCGCGGGCCTCGTCATGGCCGTGTACCTGCCCCTGCAACGACGGAGTGCGCGATGGCTCGCCTGAACCTGTGGCGCTGGGTGGTCCTCGCCCTCGCCGGGCTGTACTTCCTGGTGCCCATGGCCGCCTCCGTGGTCTTCACGGTCGACGTGCCCGGACAGGGCGTCACCTTCGACGCCTACACCCAGATCGTCTCCGCCGAGGGCTTCGTCTCCAGCCTGCTGCTCTCGCTGGAACTCGCCCTCGCCACCATCGTCGTGGTGCTGCTGCTGATGGTGCCGGCCACCGTCGCGCTGCGGCTCGGCGCGCCCCGGCTGCGGCCGGTCGTCGAGGTGGTGTGCTCGCTGCCGCTGGTCGTCCCGCCGATCGCGTTCGTCGCCGGCATGGCCACGGTCCTCAAGTGGGGGCCCGACCACCTCTCGCGCACCCCGCTGTTCCAGACCTTCGTGGCCATCCAGAACCCGGACTTCCCCGTCGTGCTCGTCCTCGCCTACGTCGTGATGGCGCTGCCCTTCGTCTACCGGGCACTGGACGCCGGACTGCGCGCCGTCGACGTCCGCACCCTGGTCGAGGCCGCCCGGAGCTGCGGCGCGAGCTGGCCGCAGGCGCTCGTCCGGGCCGTGCTGCCCAACCTGCGCGGCGCGCTGCTCAACGCCTCCTTCCTCACCCTCGCCCTGGTGCTCGGCGAGTTCACGGTCGCCCGGCTGCTCGGCTACCAGCCGTTCGCCGTGTGGATCTACAACGTCGGCGGCTCGCAGGCCCAGTTGTCCGTCGCCGTCTCCGTGCTCAGCCTGTTCGTCACCTGGGCCCTGCTCCTCGCGCTCGCCACCTTCGGCGGCCGCTCCCGTACCGCTTCCGCCTCCCGGGGATGACCATGACCCTCGCCACGCTCGAAAAGGCCGCCACCGTCGAATTCCGGGGACTGAGGCGGGAGTTCGGCCCGACCGTCGCTCTCGACGGTCTCGACCTCACCGTCCGGCCCGGTGAACTCCTCGCCTTGCTCGGCCCCTCCGGCTGCGGCAAGACCACCGCGCTGCGCATGCTCGCCGGGTTCGAACACCCCGACTCCGGCGAGGTGCTGGTCGACGGCGAGGACGTCACCCGGATTCCGGCGCACCGCCGGGACGCCGGGATGGTCTTCCAGTCGTACAGCCTCTTCCCGCATCTGAGCGCCGTCGACAACGTCGCCTTCGGGCTGCGGATGCGCAAGGTGCGGTCGGCCGAACGGCGCTCCCGCGCCGCCGAGTTGCTCGATCTGGTCGGTCTCGCGGACAAGGGGGAGCGGTATCCGCACCAGCTCTCCGGCGGTCAGCAGCAGCGGGTGGCGCTGGCCCGCGCGCTCGCCCTGCGGCCCCGCGTCCTGCTGCTCGACGAGCCGCTGTCGGCGCTGGACGCGAAGGTGCGCCTGTCGCTGCGCGAGGAGATCCGCCGGCTTCAGCAGGAACTCGGCATCACCACACTGTTCGTGACGCACGATCAGGAAGAGGCGCTGTCCATGGCGGACCGGGTCGCCGTGATGCGCGCAGGACAGCTCGAACAGTGCGCGGCGCCGGGCGAGTTGTACGGGCGTCCCGCCACCGCGTTCGTCGCCGAGTTCGTGGGCACGATGAGCCGGATCCCCGGGACCCTCGACGGCGAGTCGGTCGAGGTGCTGGGCCGCCGGCTGCCGGTGGACGGCCAGGCGCCCGCCGTACGGGAGGTGGATGTGCTGGTCCGGCCCGAGGCCGTGCGGGTCAGCGCCGACGAGGCGGGCACCGCGCGGCTCGTGGCCACCGCGTTCCTCGGCGCGGCCACCCGGGTCACCGTCCGCCTCGCCGACGGCACCGAGGTCAAGGCCGACCTGCCCACGCACGAGGCCGCGTCCCTCGCCACGGGCGCGCCCGTCACGGTCACCCTGCCGGACCGTCCCGTCCTCGTCGCCGAGCGCACGGGCTGAGGGGTGGACGCCGTTTCCTGACCCTGAAGGCGGTTCCGTGACGGCGCGGGCCCCGGCGGAGGACGACGACGGCCGGGGCGTCTCCCATGACCGGGACGAGGGCCGAGCCTCCCGTGACCGGGCGACGGCCGGGGCGTCTCCCGTGACCGGGGCGAGGGCCGAGCCTCCCGTGACCGGGGCGACGGCCGGGGCGTCTCGCGACCGGCGCCACGTGCCCGCGGCGGTGCCGCCGGGGCGTCGAGCCCCCGGCGCCCGTGAGCGGGCGGAGGGCCGCGGCGCGGCGGCGGCCCTCCGCCCCGCCGCGCGGCCGTGGACGCCCTCCCCGCCCACCCCGTCACCGAACGCCCCACCCGCGCGCACCCTTCTACGCCCCCACACATCCCCCACCGACGAAAGAGACCACCGTGAGCCACCGCACCGCCGCCCGACCCCCGCTCCAGGCCGTCCTGTTCGACATGGACGGCACGCTCGTGGACACCGAGCGACTGTGGTGGGAGGCGGTGGAACAGGTGGCCGACGCGCTCGGACACGTGCTCACGGGCGCCGACCAGCCCGAGGTGCTGGGACAGCCCGTGGAGTACACCGCCTCCTGGCTGGCCGGGATCACCGCGTCCCCGGCCGCGACGATCGCCGCCGAACTGCACCGCGAGTTCGCGGACCGGGTCAGGACCGGCATCGTGCCCCGCCCCGGAGCGACCGAACTGCTCGACGCCCTCGCCCGCGAAGGCGTCCCCACCGCCCTGGTCACCGCCTCCCCGCGCGCGGTCGCCGACACCGTCCTCGCGGCCCTCGGCGCCGAGCGCTTCGCCGTCTCCGTCACCGCCGACGACACCGAGCGCACCAAGCCCGCCCCCGACCCCTACCTCGCCGCCTGCCGCGCCCTCGGCGTCGAGCCCGCCGGCTGCGTCGCCGTCGAGGACACCCAGACCGGCGTCACCTCCGCCGAGTCCGCCGGCTGCGCCGTGCTCGCCGTGCCCTCGCTCGCGCCGATCGGGCCCGCGGCCGGGCGCACCGTGCTCGGCAGCCTGGAGGAGGTGACCCCGGAGCGGCTGCGGGCGATGGTCGCCCCGGCCGAGCTGCGCGTGCTGACCTGGAACCTCTGGTACGGCGGCACGAAGGTCGACGACCACCGCGAGAAGCAGCTCAAGGTCATCGCCGAGACCGGCGCGGACGTGGTCGGCCTCCAGGAGACGTACGGGGACGCGGCGCGCGAACTCGCCGACGCGCTCGGCTGGTACCACCACCGGGCGGGCGACAACCTCGGCGTGATCAGCCGCTACCCGATCACCGCCCGGCTCGGTGACCCGGACGTCGGCTTCTACGGCGGCACCGGCGTCCGCGTCGAGCTGGACGGCGGCCGGCGCGTGGACGTGTGGAGCGCCCACCTCGACTACACGCCGTACGGGCCCTACGAGGCGCGCTTCGACGGGCTCCCGGCGGCCGAACTGGTCGCGCACGAGAGCGGGCGGCTCGCCCAGATGCGGGCGATCCTGCGGATGATCGCCGACTCCGCCGACCCGGCCACGCCGGTCGTCCTCGTCGGGGACTTCAACACCCCCTCGCACCTGGACTGGCCCGATGTCGCCTGGCCGGTGACGAAAGCCGCGGAGGCGGCCGGCCTGCGCGACTCCTACCGCGAGGTCCACCCCGACCCCGTCGCACACCCCGGACACACCTGGTCGCCGGTGCACGCCGAGCACGAGGACGGCAGCGGGCGCCCCGAGCCCCAGGACCGCATCGACTTCGTCCTGCACCGAGGCCTGACCCCCCTCGACTCCCGCACGGTGGTCACCGGCACCCCGGCTCCGTGGCCCGACGTGCGGACCAACGACTGGCCCTCAGACCACGCGGCGGTCCTCACGGTCTTCGGGGTGCCGCGGGGGGAGTGAGGGACGGCCACGGGGGGAGTGGGCGGCGGCCCGTCCCCACCCCGGGCTCGCCCCGCCCCGGACTCGCCCCACCCCGGCCTCACCCCTCCCCGGCCCGTCCCCGGCCCGCGTCGGCCCCGGTGACCGCGGGGGCCTGCCCCTGTCGGCGAGCCCCATCCGGGGCCGTCTGTGACCGTCGACCAGGCTGCGGCCGTCGGCGCCGTGCCCCTTCGACGCCCGGGAGGGTCGGCGTGTCCCCTTCACTCCGGCCCGGGGTGAAGGGGACACCGTCACCTCGGGCCGGGCGCGCCTGTGACCCGCGTCTCCCCGGCCGGGGAGGGCACCCCGCCGGGTCAAGCCCCCGCACCGGGCGCGCAACGAATCTCCGCCGGAGGCGCACCCCACGCAACGATTCGTCCAGTGGCGCGCAACGGGTCCTTCTTGTCCCGTCGAGGGAGCCGACCGTACCGTCTAACAGGCCCCCCAAACCCCCTCCGTACCGGTGGAGAACACGCATGCGCACAGCCCTGCTCCAAAGCTCCGGCCGTCCCGGCTCGGTCGCCGAGAACCTCAAGGTGCTCGACGACGCCGCCGGCCGGGCCGCCGCGGCGGGCGCCGGGCTGCTCGTCACCGCGGAGATGTTCCTCACCGGCTACGCCATCGGCGACGACATCGGCCGGCTCGCCGAGCCCGCCGACGGAGACGCCGCCGACGCGGTCGCCGAGATCGCGGCCCGGCACGGCGTGGCCGTCGCCTACGGCTACCCCGAGCGCGGCACCGGCGGCGACAGCGCGCACGTGTACAACTCCGTGCAGCTCGTCTCCGCCGACGGCGCCCGGCTCGCGAACTACCGCAAGACCCACCTCTTCGGCTGCTTCGAGCGCGACCACTTCACCCCCGGTGACCAGCCCGTGGTCCAGGCGGAGCTGAACGGCCTGCGGGTCGGCCTCATGATCTGCTACGACGTCGAGTTCCCGGAGAACGTCCGCGCGCACGCCCTCGCCGGCACCGACCTGCTGCTCGTCCCGACCGCGCAGATGCACCCCTTCCAGTTCGTCGCCGAGTCCGTCGTCCCGGTGCGGGCCTTCGAGAACCAGATGTACGTCGCGTACGTCAACCGCACCGGCCCGGAAGGGGAGTTCGAGTTCGTCGGGCTCTCCACGCTGGCCGGCCCCGACGGAGTCGCCCGGGCCCGGGCCGGCCGTGGCGAGGAACTGGTCCTGGCCGACGCCGACCCCCGCCTCCTCGCGGCCTCACGCGAGACGAACCCGTATCTGAAGGACCGCCGCCCCGGCCTCTACGGGTCCCTCGTCTGACCCCGCGCCGGCCGCCCCCGGCCCGGCCCCGGTCGAACCAGCCCTCCCCTCACCAGCTTTCGCGCAAGGAGTCCGCACCCCATGACGTCCACCGTGCCCAACGCCGTCCAGCACGCCGACGTGCAGCAGCCGCCGATCACCATGTTCGGCCCGGACTTCCCCTACGCCTACGACGACTTCCTCGCCCACCCGGCGGGCCTCGGCCAGATACCCGCGACCGAGCACGGCACCGAGGTCGCCGTCATCGGCGGCGGACTCTCCGGCATCGTGGCCGCGTACGAGCTGATGAAGATGGGCCTCAAGCCCGTCGTCTACGAGGCCGACCAGATCGGCGGCCGGCTGCGCACCGTCGGCTTCGAGGGCTGCGACCCCTCGCTGACCGCCGAGATGGGCGCGATGCGCTTCCCGCCGTCCTCCACGGCCCTCCAGCACTACATCGACCTCGTGGGTCTCCAGACCCGCCCGTTCCCGAACCCGCTCGCGGAGTCCACGCCCTCCACGGTGGTCGACCTCAAGGGCGAGTCCCACTACGCGACCTCCGTCGACGACCTGCCGCAGGTCTACCGCGACGTGATGAACGCCTGGAACGCCTGCCTGGAGGAGGGCGCCGACTTCTCCGACATGAACCAGGCCATGCGGGAGCGCGACGTGCCCCGTATCCGGGAGATCTGGGCGAAGCTGGTCGAGAAGCTCGACAACCAGACCTTCTACGGGTTCCTCTGCGACTCGGAGTCCTTCAAGTCCTTCCGGCACCGGGAGATTTTCGGCCAGGTCGGCTTCGGCACCGGCGGCTGGGACACCGACTTCCCGAACTCCATCCTGGAGATCCTGCGCGTCGTCTACACCGAGGCCGACGACCACCACCGCGGCATCGTCGGCGGTTCCCAGCAGCTCCCGCTGCGGCTGTGGGAGCGCGAGCCGGAGAAGATCGTCCACTGGGCGTACGGCACCTCGCTGTCGTCGCTGCACGACGGCGCCCCGCGCCCGGCCGTGACCCGGCTGCACCGCACCGCGGGCAACGGCATCACCGTCACCGACGCGAACGGCGACATCCGTACCTACCAGGCCGCGATCTTCACGGCCCAGTCCTGGATGCTGCTCTCCAAGATCGCCTGCGACGACTCGCTCTTCCCGATCGACCACTGGACCGCCATCGAGCGCACCCACTACATGGAGTCCAGCAAGCTGTTCGTTCCGGTGGACCGGCCGTTCTGGCTGGACAAGGCCGTCGACGACAGGGGAAACCCGACGGGCCGGGACGTCATGTCGATGACGCTCACCGACCGGATGACCCGCGGCACCTACCTGCTGGACGACGGCCCGGACAAGCCCGCCGTCATCTGCCTCTCGTACACGTGGTGCGACGACAGCCTGAAGTGGCTGCCGCTGTCCGCGAGCGAGCGGATGGAGGTCATGCTGAAGTCGCTCGGCGAGATCTACCCGAAGGTCGACATCAGGAAGCACATCATCGGCAACCCGGTGACCGTCTCCTGGGAGAACGAGCCCTACTTCATGGGCGCGTTCAAGGCCAACCTGCCCGGCCACTACCGCTATCAGCGCCGCCTGTTCACGCATTTCATGCAGGACGCGCTGCCCGAGGACAAGCGGGGCATCTTCCTCGCCGGCGACGACATCTCCTGGACCGCCGGCTGGGCCGAGGGCGCCGTCCAGACCGCGCTGAACGCGGTCTGGGGCGTCATGCACCAGCTCGGCGGCACCACCGATCCGACCAACCCGGGCCCCGGCGACGTCTTCGACGAGATCGCGCCGGTCGAACTCCCCGAGGACTAGGGGTCGTTCGCTCGAAAGCCAGGAGTTGCGAGCGCTGCGGGAGTGGGCGCGGGCGGCGGTTCACACGCCGGCCGCCCGCGCCGCCTCGTACACCGCGGCGGCCACGTCCTTCAGTTCCTCGGCGTCCCGGACCGTGCTCTGCAGGTCGAGGAAGATCTCGTCCAGGCCCACTTCTGCATGGGCGGCGAGGTCCTCCACGATCTGCTCGACACCGCCGTGGAATGCCTGGCGGTCACCGCCCTCGTACCCCTTCGCCGCGTACCGGACGTTCGTCCGCAGGACCGCCCGGATCGGCTCCGTGCGCCCCCGTTCGGCGGCCAGGTCCCGCAACTCCCGCCACTCGGACGCCAGTCCGTCCGCGCCCGTCCCGATCGGCAGCCACCCGTCGGCGTGGTCCACGAGCCGCCGCCGCGCCCGGCCGGTGCCGGCGGCCAGCAGGACCGGGATCGGCCGGGCCGGCTTGGGCCCGACCACCGCTGAGGCGATCCGGGTGAGGCCGCCCTCGTAGACCACCGGGTCGGGGCCCCAGACCGCGCGGCACACCTCGATCACCTCGTCCAGGACCCGCCCGCGCTCCTCGAAGGGCCGCGCCGACGCCGCCGCGTACTCGTCGTGCGACCAGCCCGTGCCGAGGCCCGCGACGACCCGGCCGCCGCTCGCCGCGTCCAGCGTGGCGAGGGACTTGGCGAGCTGGAAGGGCGTGTGCAGCGGGGCGACCAGCACGCTGGTGCCGAGCAGCGCGCGCTCGGTGACGGCCGCCGCGAGCGTCAGGGTCACCAGCGGGTCGGCGACCGAGCGGTAGGTGTCCGGCCAGGGCAGGCCCTCGACGCCGTACAGCCCCTGGGTGGCCGGTTCGGGGAACAAGGCGCGCTCGAAGACCCACAGACTGTCGTAGCCGATCGCCTCGGCGGCGCGCGCCACGTCGGGCACGTCACGGCCGATGTCGTACTGCCGCATCTGCGGGAGGGCCAGACCGAGTCGCGTCGCCATGCTGTTCGCTCCTTCGTGCCGGGGTGTGCCGACCGGTCAACGTACAGCGGGCGCACCGGAGTTTCGGAGCCGGGCGCGCGGCATGGCCGGATCAGTCCGGCAGGGGAGTGAGCAGCATCCGGCCGGCCAGGCCGACGAGGGCGTCGAGGCGCTCGGCGAACTCCTCGGCCAGATCGGGCAGTCCGCGCAGCGCCCACAGGGCCCGGGCCGCGGACCAGGTCGCCTCACGGGCCCGCTCAAGGCTCCAGGAGCCGAGCAGATGGGTGAGCGGATCGGCGAGCTGGAGCAGATCGGGGCCCGGCATCAGATCCTCGCGGATGCGCTCCTCCAGCGTGCCGAGCAGGTCGCCGACCCGGTCGAACTCGTCCTCCAGATCGGCCGGTTCGCAGCCGAGCGTACGGCAGGTGTCCACGACGGCGAGCGCGAGGTCGTGCCCGATGTGCGCGTTGATGCCCGCGAGCGCGAACTGCAGTGGACGTACTCCCGGATGGCGGCGGAACTGGAGCAGCGGGCGCCAGCAGGCGGGCGCCCGGCCCTCCTCCGCCACCGTGAGATAGCGCTTGGCGAACCGCACGTTCAGGGTGGTCGCGGCCCTGTGGTCCGGGAAGAACCCGGAGTCCAGGAGCCGGTCGAACTCCTCGGTGACGGTGAGGTAGACACGGTTGAAGACCGCGATCCCGTCCCGCTCGGGCAGCGTCGCGTCCAGGACCCGCATGCGCGCGACGACCGCGTCTACGGGAGTGGTGAGGTGTGCCGACTGGGCCATGAGGGCAGCGTCCCAGCCCTAGGGTGGCCGCGGTGCCGCCGTGCCGGAGGCTTCCCCAGAACGGGGGAACGCGCGCGGGGCGCGGTGGGGGGAACGGGACGTGCCAGGCTTACGTGCCCAGCGGCTGTCCGAGCGCAGGGCGGCGCGCAGGCGCTCCGCCGGACGGGGGCTCATGGTCGCCGCGGCCTCCGTCGTGGTGGCCGTCGCGACGGTCACCGGGATGGTGTCCGCGCTCGGCGACGGACCCGCCTCCGAGGAGGCGGGGCCCCCGCTGACGGAGGCGACCGCGGTCCGTCCGCCGCCCGTCGTGCCGACACCGTCCCCCCGCCGGACCGCCCCGTCCCCCTCGGCCGCCGCGAAGAAGCCCGCCGCGCGCCCCTCGGTGCGGGCCGCCGCGCCCCGGACCGAGGCCGCCGCCCCCGGCCGCCTCTACGGCCACCCCGACTCCCAGGTCCGAGCCTGGGTCGACGCCCACCCGGGCGACGCGCGACGGCGGGTGATCGAGTCCCGGATCGCGAACCGGCCGGCCGCGGTGTGGTTCGCCGACTTCACCCCGTCCACCATCACCGCCCGGGTCAGGTCCGTGACATCGGCCGCCGCCAGGGAGGGCCGGGTCCCCGTCGTCGTGCCGTACGCCGTCCCGGAGCGCGACTGCGGCGGTGCCTCGGAGGGCGGCGCGCCCGACCTCGCCGCGTACGACGCCTGGATCGACGGCTTCGCCGCGGGGCTCGGCTCCGGCGAGGTCGTCGTCGTCCTGGAACCCGACTCGATCGCCCAGTCCGACTGTCTCGGCGAGGAGCGGCGGGCCGCCCGTTTCGCCTCCCTCGCCCGGGCCGGCCGGGTCCTGAAGGCGGCGGACCCGAAGGCGCGGGTCTACTACGACGCCGGACACTCCGACTGGAACCCGGCCGCCCGGCAGGCCGCGCTGCTCGCCCGCGCGGGCGCCGCCTCGGCCGCCTCCTCCGACGGCGTCTTCACCAACGTGTCCAACTTCAACCGGACCGGCGACGAGATCGGCTACGCCCGGGCCGTGCTCGCCGCGCTCGGCGGGCCGCCCGGTCTCGGCGCGGTCATCGACACCAGCCGCAACGGCAACGGCGCTCCCGCCGACGGCGAGTGGTGCGACCCGGCCGGCCGCCGCGTCGGACAGGCGCCGACCCTGGCCACCGGGGTGACCGGGATCGACGCCTATCTGTGGGTCAAGCTGCCCGGCGAGTCGGACGGCTGCAAGGGCTCGCCGGGCACCTTCTCGCCGGAGTACGCCTACGAGCTGGCCCGCTGATCGCCCGGCTCGTCGTAGGAGGACGTCCCGGAGTCGAGCAGCGGCTCCTGGGTCTTCAGGTGGGCCGGGGCCATCGCCCGCAGCGCGTGGTAGCCGGTGATGACGACGATCGTGCCGAGGGCGATGCCGTTCAGCGAGAAGTTGTCGGTGAACTTCAGGCTGACACCGCCGATCCCGATGATGATGCCCGCGGCGGCCGGCACCAGGTTCAGCGGATTGCGCAGGTCCACCCCGGCGTTGAGCCAGATCTGCGCGCCGAGCAGGCCGATCATCCCGTACAGGATGACGGTGATGCCGCCGAGGACACCGCCCGGGATCGCGGCCACCACCGCGCCGAACTTGGGGCACAGCCCGAACAGCAGGGCGAATCCGGCGGCGGCCCAGTAGGCGGCCGTGGAGTAGACGCGGGTCGCGGCCATCACGCCGATGTTCTCGGAGTACGTGGTGTTGGGCGGGCCGCCGACCGCGGTCGAGAGCATCGAGGCGACACCGTCCGCCGAGATCGCGGTGCCCAGCCTGTCGTCCAGCGGGTCGCCGGTCATCTCGCCGACGGCCTTGACGTGCCCGGCGTTCTCCGCGACGAGCGCGATGACGACGGGGAGCGCCACGAGGATCGCCGACCACTGGAACGAGGGCCCGTGGAAGGACGGGAGCCCGATCCAGTCGGCCTTGCCGACGGCGGAGAAGTCGAGGCGCCAGTGGTCGGTGACCTTGCCGCTCGCGTCCACCGCGTGGATACGGCCGAAGATCCGGTCGAAGAGCCAGGAGATCACGTACCCGAAGACGAGCCCGAGGAAGATCGCGATACGTGACCAGAAGCCGCGCAGGCACACCACGGCCGCGCCGGTGAGCAGCATCGTCAGCAGGGCCGTCCACTGGTCCTGCGGCCAGTAGGTGGACGCGGTCACCGGCGCGAGGTTGAAGCCGATCAGCATGACGACCGCGCCGGTCACGATCGGCGGCATCGCGGCGTGGATGATCCGCGCCCCGAACCGCTGCACGGCGAGCCCCACCAGGAACAGCGCGACGCCGACCACGAAGACCGCGCCGGTCACCGTCGCGCTGGTGCCGCCCTGCGCGCGGATCACGGCCGCGACGCCCACGAAGGAGAGCGAGCAGCCCAGATAGCTGGGCACCCGGCCGCGGGTGGCGAGCAGGAAGATGACCGTCGCGACGCCGGACATCATGATCGCGAGGTTCGGGTCGAGTCCCATCAGGACGGGGGCCACGAACGACGCCCCGAACATGGCCACCACGTGCTGGGCGCCGAGCCCCACCGTGCGGGGCCAGGAGAGGCGTTCATCGGGGCGGACGACCGCTCCGGGGGCGGGATTGCGCCCGTCGCCGTGCAGTTTCCAGCGCACGCCGAGGTCCATGGTGAGGGTTCGCTTTCTCTGTACGTGAATCTGTCCGGACCATTGTCGGGGGTAACCAGCCGCCCTCCAGCCGCCCTCCATCCGCCCGGTCCCGCTCGTGAACGCCGTCCATCGGCCTGACCGGAGGCCGTCCGGTGGCGGCGGACGCGGGGGAGCGGGTGGCGCGGGCGATGCTCCGCCTCCGAAGCCCCGGCCGGCCTCGCGGGCGGGGCCCCGCCTCCGAAGCCCCCGCCGGCCGACGGTCCGCCTGAGCGGTTGCTTAGAATGGGGGCGAGTTCTCGGCCACGAGACGCCCGGCGGACGGCGGGGCCCCGGCCGGCCGTCCCGTACGGCGTCTCCGCGGCCCGCCCCACCCGTACGCGCACACCGCGCGCAGCCCCCAGGAGAGTCCCGCCCGTGACCGCCGAAGCCCCCGCCGCCCCCGCCCTGTCCTACGGCCGGCTGCTGCCCGTCACCGTGCACTTCGACGACCTCGACGCGCTCGGACTGCTGCACAACGCCCGCTATCCGGTCCTCGTCGAGCGGGCCTGGACCGCGCTGTGGAGCGAGCGCGGTGTCGGCTTCGACGGCGACTGGGCGGCGGCGGGCGACGCCTGCAACGCGGTCATGGAACTCCGGATCACCTACGAGGCCCCGGTCAGCCGCCCGGGCGCGTACGCCGTCCACCTGTGGCTGGAACGGCTCGGCACCACCGGGCTGACGTACGGCTTCCGCTTCTGCTCCGCCGACGGCGCGGTGACGTACGCGCGCGGCACCCGCGTCCTGGTCCGGCTGGACGCGGCGACCCTGCGCCCCACGCCGTGGAGCGAGCCGTTCAGGTCCGCGGGCCGGGAACTGCTGCGCCCGGCCGACTGACCTCCGCACGGTCGCGGTCGCCCGCGCGCAGCACCCCCGCGAGCACGGTGAGCCCGCACACCAGCGCCGTGACCAGCGTGAACGACACCACCAGGCTCGTCGCCTGCGCCACCGAACCGATCAGGCTCGGCGCGACCAGCCCCGAGGTGTACGTGATGGTCGCGACGCCCGCGATGGCCTGGCTCGGGTTGGGGCCGCTGTGTCCGGCCGCCGCGAAGCACAGCGGGACGACGACCGCGATGCCGAGACCGAGCAGCGCGAAGCCGCACATCGCCGGCGCCACGCTGTCCGCCAGGACGATCAGCAGACCGCCCAGCGCGGCGAGCACCCCGCCGGCCCGCACGGTCCGTACGGCGCCGAAGCGGTTCACCACCGTGTCGCCGACCAGCCGGGCCACCGCCATGGTCAGCATGAAACCGGTGGTCGTAGCCGCCGCGAGTCCGGCCGAACTGTGCAACTGGCCGTGCAGGTAGACCGCCGACCAGTCGAGGCTCGCGCCCTCCGCGAACACCGCGCAGAAGCCGACCGCGCCGATGAGCAGCGCCGAGCGCGGGGGCAGCGCGAACCGCGGGGGCGGCTCCTCGTCCTCGGTGGGCTGGAGGTCGAGCACCCAGCGGCAGGCGACCAGCCCGAGCACGGTGAGGATCGCCGAGGCCAGCGCGTGATGCAGTCGCGCGTCCGAACCGAGGTGCGCGGCGAGCGTGCCGGCCGCCGAGCCCACCAGGGCGCCGGCGCTCCACATGCCGTGCAGCCCCGACATGATCGACTTGTCGAGCCGCTGTTCGACCTCGACGCCCAGCGCGTTCATCGCGACGTCCGCCATGCCCGCCGTCGCCCCGTACGCGAACATCGCGATGCACAGGGTGAGCAGGTTCGGCGCCACCGCCGGGAGGATCAGCGACAGCGTCCACAGGGCCAGCAGCCCGCGCAGCGCCGTACGGCTGCCGAAGCGGTGGGTGATCCGCCCGGCCAGCGGCATCGCGCAGGAGGCGCCGAGCGCGGTGAAGGCGAGGGCGAAGCCCAACTGGCCGGCGCTCACCGAGGCGTGGTCCTGGATCCACGGCACCCGGGTCGCGAACGAGCCGGTGACGGCTCCGTGCACGGCGAACACGGCCGCCACGGCGTACCGCGCACGCTTCACCGCGCCCTTGTCGTACCGGACTTCACTCATGCTCGGGCCCCTCCCCGGGAGACGCTTCCCCACTCTGCGGCGGTAAACTATCAGGAACCCTGCCTGATAGATAGACGACTGTTCGCCGCCCCCTCCGGAGGCGGCCCCGCCGATCTGGGAGGATTCCCGGCATGCCCGCATCCCCGAGCACCGCCCGGGCCATCAACGACCGGCTCGCCCTGCGTCTCCTCCAGCAGGAGGGCCCTTTGACGGCAAGCCGGCTGAAACAGCTCACCGGACTGTCCCGGCCCACCGTCGCCGACCTCGTGGAACGCCTCACGGACTCCGGGCTCATCACGGTCGTCGGAGAGTCGGGGGAGCAGCGGCGCGGCCCCAACGCCCGGGTCTACGGGATCGTCGCGGACCGCGCCCACCTGGCCGCGCTCGACGTCCGTACCGAAGGCGTCTCCGTGGTCGTCTCCGACCTCCTCGGCGACGTCCTCGCGGAGGCCTCCGTGCCCATCGGCGGCGACGCGGCGACCGGCCCCGCGGTCGAGCAGGCGGTCGCGCTGGTCGAACGCGTGGCCAAGGAGGCCGGGGCGCTCGGCTCGCCGCCGCCACCCGAACCCGGCCGGGGCTGGGGGCGGCTGCACACCGTCGGTGTCGGCGCGCCCGGCCTGATCGACCCCGCGACCGGCGAACTCCGCGACTCCTCCGGGCTGCCCGCCTGGCACCGCAGCCTGGTCGCCGTCCTCCAGGAGCGGCTGCCCGAGGCCCGCGTCCTGGTGGAGAACGAGACCAACCTCGCCGCCCTCGCCGAACAGCGCGACGGCGTCGCACGCGACCGCGACACCTTCGTACTGCTCTGGCTCGGCCTCGGCACCGGCGCCGCCGTCGTCCTCGACGGCGCCCTGCGCCGCGGCGCCTCCGGCGGCACCGGCGAGATCGGCTTCCTGCCCGTCCCTGGCACCACGACCCTGCCCTCGGCGACCGACTGCGAGGGCGGCTTCCACTCCCTCGCGGGCGCGGCGGCCGTCGCGGCGCTCGCGGCGGACCTCGGGCTCGCGGCGCAGCCCCAGGGACACGAACCGCACGCCGCCGCCCTCGTCCGCCGGGCCGTGGCCGACGCTCCCGGTTCACCGGCGGCGACCGCCTTCCTCGACGCGCTCGCCGACCGCCTCGCCATCGGCGCCGCCTCCGTCATCGCAGTCCTGGACCCCGGCTGCGTGGTCCTCGGCGGAGAGGTCGGCCAGGCGGGCGGCACCGCGCTCGCCGAGCGCGTCGAACGACGGCTCGCCCGGATGTCCCCCCTGCCGACGGAGGTGCGGGCGAGCACGCTGGGCGGGGGCGCGGTACTGCGGGGCGCGCTGCTGACCGCGCGGGACGGAGCCCAGGACGAGCTGTTCGCCCCGCCGGCGGGGCGGTAGACAGGCGGGGCCGGGGGCCCGGTCGTCACCGCCCCGCCGGATACCGCTCCCTCAGGAAGTCCTCGAACGTTCCCTTGCCCACCGCGTGATCCGGGGTGAGGTGGTGGCCGGCGCGGAAGGCGCGGTAGCTCTTGCCGAAGAGCGGCACTTCGAGGACGCGACGCCGCTTGCCGGTGGCGCGGAGGTACGCGACGGCCAGCGAGCGGAACGTCCGCACCTCGGGACCGCCCATGTCCGCGACCCGCCCCGCGGGCGCCCCCGCCGCCAGTTCCACGAGCCGGTCGGCCACCTCGCCGACCTCGATCGGCTGGTCGGACGCGCCGGCCGGAAGGAGCACCACCGGCAGCTTGGCGAACCCGCCGAGCACCTGGTCGACCAGATCGTGGAACTGCGTGGTGCGCAGGATCGTCCACCCGAGCCCCGACTCCTCGATCAGCCGCTCGACCGCCAGCTTGGACTTGTAGTAGCCCATCGGCACGCAGTCGACGCCGACGATCGAGATGTAGAGCAGATGGGGGACACCGGCCCGCCGCGCCGCCGCGACCAGCTGCGCCGCCGCCCGTTCGTCCCCGCCCCGCGGGCTCGACGCGCAGTGCACGATCGCGTCCACCCCCGAGACGGCCGTGTCCAGGACGGCGCCGCCCTCGCGCAGGTCGACGGCGTACGGCTGGGCGTGCCGGCTGAGCACCCGCACCTCGTGACCGTCCGCCCGCAGCCGCTCGCGGACGAGCCGCCCGAGCGTTCCGGTCCCACCCGTCACCAGAATCGTGGACATGCCGTTCAGCCCCTCTCGACGCGGGACGCTCCCGTGCGGAGCCTCCCCGCCAAGTAGGACTGGAAAGCCCGGGGAAACGTGACATCGGACGGTCCGCCGCGCGGCGGCGCGGGGCGCGCGATGCCGGTTGGGGAGACCCGGCGGCGGGGCAAGGGCCTTCGTCACCGCCGCCGGGTCGATCGTGGGGGGACCGGCGATGGCTGGCTGATCACGCAGTCTTGGTCGAGGACACTAAGAGGACTAGACCATAGCGTCAATAGGTATGGACCAATATTGCCGAGGCGTGATACGCGCTCAAGGCCCCACCGCTGGGCGGCGGTTGGCCGAGGACCCTGCGGCGGGGCCGCTCGGAAGTCCAGGGCGGCTCGCTGTGAGCCAGCCCACAGAGGTTCGCCCGCATGGCCGACGAGCGGGCGTGGCACACTGGCTGTGTACCAGAAGCAGCGCACTCCGGGGTCGGTGAAATTCCGAACCGGCGGTTACAGTCCGCGACCCGGCCGCTTCCAGCGGCCGGTTGACCAGGTGAAATTCCTGGACCGACGGTTAAAGTCCGGATGGGAGGCAGTGCGCGGCGGGCGGGCCTTCGTGCGCGCCGCCGTTTGTAGTCGTTCGTCCTTCGGGACGGGTGTCCTCTCGGCGTCGCTTCCGATGTGCCGTCGTCCGTTCGTTCTGTCGTCATCGACAGGCCCCGGAGTCCGTGCCCCATGAGGCAGGAGGACCCGGGAAGTGTTCACCGGAATCGTCGAAGAGCTGGGTGAGGTCACCGCCGTCGAGACCCTCGACGACGCCTCGCGTTTCCGTCTGCGTGGCCCCGTCGTCACGCAGGGCGCACAGCACGGCGACTCCATCGCCGTCAACGGGGTCTGTCTCACCGTCGTCGAACACGAAGGCGACGAGTTCACCGCCGACGTCATGGCCGAGACCCTCGGCCGCTCCAGCCTCGGCGCCCTCGCCGTCGGCTCCCGCGTGAACCTCGAACGGCCCATGGCCGTGGGCGACCGCCTCGGCGGCCACATCGTGCAGGGACACGTCGACGGCACCGGCACGGTCATCGAGCGCGAGCCGTCCGAGAACTGGGAGATCGTGAAGATCTCGCTGCCCGCCGGCCTCTCCCGCTACGTGGTCGAGAAGGGCTCCATCACGGTCGACGGCATCAGCCTGACCGTCGTGGACGCCGGCCCGGACTTCTTCACCGTCAGCCTCATCCCGACCACCCTCGACCTGACCACGCTCGGCCACAAGCAGCCCGGCGACCCGGTCAACCTGGAGGTCGACGTCATCGCCAAGTACGTCGAGCGCCTGCTCGGCGCCCGCGGTGAGCAGCCCGCCGGCCTGCCCGGCAGCCAGGAGGCCGGACGGTGAACTGGCTCAACTCCGAGGCCTTCGTCCTCCTCGACCAGCACATCAAGTGGTCGGACATGATCGGCAACGTGATCGGCCTGCTGGCCCTCGCGCTCGGCTGGCGCCGCTCCCTGTGGAGCTGGCCCGCCCAGTTCGTCTCCGGTGTCATCCTCTTCGCCGCCTTCGCCACCGCCCACCTCTCCGGCAGCGCCGGCAAGCAGGTCGTCGTCATGGTCGTCGCCGTCTACGGCTGGTGGCAGTGGAACCGCGGCAAGGAGCGCGACGGCTCCGTCGCCGTACGGTTCGCCACCTGGCGGGAGCGCGCCGCGATGGCCGCCGCCGCCGGACTCGGCACCCTCGCGGTCGCCGGACTGTTCACCGCCTACCCGTCCCTGTCCTGGGACCCCTGGCCGGACGCGTACATCTTCGTCGGCACGATCGTCGCGATGTACGCCCAGGCCCGCGGCATGGTCGAGTTCTGGATCGCCTGGCTGCTGGTCGACCTGGTGGGCGTCCCGCTCAACTTCGCCAACGGATTCGCCTTCTCCGGTTTCGTCTACGTCCTGTACGGCGCGCTCGTCCTGTGGGGCCTGCGCGACTGGTGGCTGCGTTCCCGCAAGGCCGGGCAGCCCGTCCTGGAAGGAGCCCCGGCATGACCACCACGCCGGTTTGGTACAGCACCGGGCACGATCAAGACGCCTCGGACTTCGCGCTCGACCCCGTCGAGCAGGCCATCGCGGACATCGCCGCGGGCCGCCCCGTAGTGGTCGTCGACGACGAGGACCGGGAGAACGAGGGCGACCTCGTCATCGCCGCCGAGAAGGCGACCCCCGAGATCGTCGCCTTCATGATGAGCGAGTGCCGCGGGCTGATCTGCGCCCCCATGGAGGGCGACGAACTCGACCGGCTGCGGCTGCCCCAGATGGTCGAGGACAACACCGAGTCGATGAAGACGGCGTTCACCGTCTCGGTGGACGCCTCCGCCGCGCACGGCGTCACCACCGGCATCTCCGCCGCCGACCGCGCCGCCACCCTGCGGCTCCTCGCCGACGGCACCTCCGGCGCCGACGACTTCGTCCGCCCCGGCCACATCTTCCCGCTCCGCGCCCGGCCCGGCGGCGTCCTGGCCCGCGACGGCCACACCGAGGCCGCCGTCGACCTGGCCCGGCTCGCCGGACTGCGCCCCGCCGGCGCCATCGTGGAGATCGCCGGCGAGGACGGCCGGATGCTCCGGCTGGCCGAGCTGATCCCCTTCGCCCGCAAGCACGGCCTGACGATCATCTCCATCGAGGACCTGATCGCCTACCGCGAGGCCGCCGAACTCACCCCCGTGGCCGGACACGGCACACCCCTGGCAGCCCCCGCCGTGCGCCGCGAGGCCGAGGTCCATCTGCCCACCGCCTTCGGCGAGTTCACCGCCTACGGCTACCGCTCCACCGCCGACGGCGTCGAGCACGTCGCCCTCGTCCACGGCGAGATCGGCGCCGGCGAGGACGTCCTCGTCCGCGTCCACTCCGAATGCCTCACCGGCGACGTCTTCCACTCCCAGCGCTGCGACTGCGGCCCGCAGCTCCAGACCTCCATGCGGCGCATCCAGCGCGAGGGCCGCGGCATCGTCGTCTACCTGCGCGGCCACGAGGGGCGCGGCATCGGCCTGCTCTCCAAGCTGCGCGCCTACGAGCTACAGGAGCGCGGCCGGGACACCCTGGACGCCAACCTGGAACTGGGTCTGCCCGCCGACGCCCGCGACTACGGGGCGAGCGCGCAGATCCTGGAGGACCTCGGCGTCCGCAGCCTGCGCCTGATGACCAACAACCCCGACAAGACCGACGCCCTCGTCGGGTACGGCCTGCGGGTCACCGCCCGCGAGCCGATGCCCGTCCAGGCCGGCGAGCACAACCTGCGCTATCTGCGCACCAAGCGGGACCGGATGGGCCACGACCTGCCCTGGCTGGACACGACCGCCGTGTCCGCCTGCGGAAGCCAGTGACACCGCCCGACCGGCACCGGCGGCACTGAAAGCACCACCGGCGCGACACAGCGCCTAGCACCGGCAACACAGCACAACGGAACCATCGGCAACACAGCACAACGGAACCATCGGCAACGCAGCACAACGGAACCATCGGCAACGCAGCACAGTGGGACTGAGGAGAGACGTGAGCGGCAAGGGTGCACCCGAACTGTCCGTACGCAACTGCGGCGACCTGCGGGTCGCGGTCATCGCGGCACAGTGGCACGACAAGGTGATGGACGGTCTGGTCGACGGCGCCCTGCGCGCCCTGCGCGAACTGGGCATCGACGAGCCGACCCTGCTGCGGGTCCCCGGCAGCTTCGAGCTGCCGGTCGTCGCCAAGGTCCTCGCGGGCCGCGGCTACGACGCGATCGTCGCGCTCGGCGTCGTCATCCGCGGCGGGACGCCCCACTTCGAGTACGTGTGCCAGGGCGTCACCCAGGGCCTCACCCAGGTCTCCATCGAGACCGGCGTCCCCATCGGCTTCGGCGTACTGACCTGTGACACCGAGGAGCAGGCCCTCGACCGCGCCGGACTGGAGGGCTCCAACGAGGACAAGGGGCACGAGGCGGTCACCGCCGCCGTCGCCACGGCGGCTACCCTGCGCTCGGTATCCGAACCCTGGCACTGAGCCACGGCACGGAGCGCGTAGGCTGAGGACCACCATGTCCAAGAAGACGTTCGAGGAGCTGTTCACCGAGCTCCAGCAGAAGGCCGCCACCGGCGACCCCGCCACTTCGCGCACCGCCGAGCTGGTCGGCAAGGGTGTCCATGCCATCGGCAAGAAGGTCGTCGAAGAGGCCGCGGAGGTCTGGATGGCCGCCGAGTACGAGGGCAAGGACGCCGCCGCCGAGGAGATCTCGCAGCTCCTCTACCACGTCCAGGTGATGATGGTCGCGCGCGGGATCTCCCTGGACGACGTGTACGCGCATCTGTAGGGGCCGACCCCCGTATCGCCCCCTGGCAGTGCCCGTCCGTCCCAGCCCATCAGCCCCGAACCACCTCACGCAAAGGAAGCCGACCTCATGCTGCGCATCGCCGTCCCCAACAAGGGTTCCCTCTCAGGACCTGCGGCGGACATGCTGCATGAGGCCGGCTACCAGCAGCGCCGCGAGTCCAAGGAACTGCGGGTCGTCGACCCGGTCAACGAGGTCGAGTTCTTCTACCTCCGCCCCCGCGACATCGCGATCTACGTCTCCTCCGGCCGCCTCGACATCGGCGTCACCGGCCGCGACCTGCTGATCGACTCCGGGGCCAGCGCGGAGGAGATCCTCCCGCTCGGCTTCGCCCGCTCCACCTTCCGCTTCGCCGCCAAGCCCGGCACCGCCGACGGTCTCGCCGGCCTCGCCGGCAAGACGGTCGCCACCTCCTACGAGGGCATCGTCGCCAAGTACCTCGCCGACCACGGCACCGACGCCTCGGTCGTCCACCTCGACGGCGCCGTCGAGACCGCCATCGAACTCGGTGTGGCCGAGGTCATCGCGGACGTGGTCGAGACCGGCACCTCACTGCGCAACGCGGGCCTCGAGGTCTTCGGCGAGCCCATCATGAAGTCCGAGGCCATCGTCATCCGCCGGATCGGCGCCGACCCCGCCGAGGACAGCGAGCCCAAGGTCCAGCAGTTCCTGCGCCGCCTCCAGGGCGTCCTCGTGGCCCGGACGTACGTGATGATGGACTACGACTGCCGCGCCGAGCACCTGGAGAAGGCGATCGCCCTCACCCCGGGCCTGGAGTCGCCGACCATCTCGCCGCTGCACAACGAGGGCTGGGTCGCCGTCCGCGCCATGGTCCCCTCCAAGGAGGCCCAGCGGATCATGGACGACCTGTACGCCATCGGCGCGCGGGCCATCTTGACCACGGCCATCCACGCCTGCCGGCTCTGACAGGACATCGGAACATGTCGGACCTTCCCGTACTTCCCTCACTTCCCGTCACCTTCCGCCCGTCCCGCACCCGGGCCGTGCTGCTCGGCGCGGGCGCCGCGATCCTCGTGGTCATCACCGCGGTCGCGCTGCTCCTGGAACAGCTCGGCCCGGGGGAGCGGCTCAGCTTCATCCTCACCGCCCTGCTGCTGTTCGGCGTGCTCCTGCTGCTCTCGCGGCCCAAGGTCGTCGCCGAGGAGACCGGGGTCACCGTCGTCAACATCGCGGGCCGGCGCCGCCTGGACTGGGCCGAGATCCTGCGGGTCAACCTGCGCCCCGGTGACCCGTGGGTGTTCCTCGACCTCAGCGACGGCACCAGCCTCCCGGTGCTCGGCATCCAGCCCGGCATCGCCAAGCAGCGCGCCATCGAGGACGCCCGGACCCTGCGCGCCCTCGCTGAGGCCCGCTCCGCGGGCGAGCCCGGCCGGCACCGTGACGAACATCCGGGCTGACTCCCCCCTTCCACCCTGCCCCGAGGGCCCGTGTCTTGATTAATCTGGTGGCGGAGGCGTTTCATCGCGCCTCCGCCTTCGATGTGGCCCCCGCCCTCAGAGGCTCCCTGCTACCCGAGGAGTGACTCCCTCCAGCGATGGACGGATCGTCCTGTAGTACCTGCGCCGCCCCCTCTCGACAGAGCGAGGCGGCGGCATGACCATCCCCCTGCTGCTCCTTGGCGCGGCGTTCCTGCTGATTCTCGCCAACGGCTTCTTCGTGGCCGCCGAGTTCGGCCTCGTGACCGTCGAGCGCCCCGACGCCGAGCAGGCCGCGGCCGCCGGCGACAAGCGCGCGGCCACCGTGGTCGAGTCGCTCAAGGAGCTGTCGTTCCAGCTCTCCGGAACGCAGCTCGGCATCACCATCACCTCCCTCGTCGTCGGCATGCTCGCCGAACCGGCGCTCGCCGGACTGCTGCACGGCCCGTTCACCGCGGTCGGCCTGCCCGAAGGGGCGGTGCCCGGCGTGTCCGTCGTGGTCGGCATGCTGCTGGCCTCCGCCGTGCAGATGGTGATCGGCGAACTCGTGCCCAAGAACTGGGCGGTGTCCAAGCCGCTCCAGGTCGCCCGGTTCGTGGCCGGCCCGCAGCACGTCTTCTCCCGGCTGTTCCGCCCGGTGATCGCCGCGCTCAACACCGTCGCCAACCGGCTCGTCCGGGCCCTCGGCGTCGAACCCGCCGACGAGCTGGCCTCCGCCCGCACACCCGGCGAACTCGTCTCCCTGGCCCGCCACTCGGCCCGGGCGGGCGCCCTGGAACAGGACACCGCGGACCTCTTCGTCCGCACCATGTCCCTCGCCGACCTCACCGCACAGCACGTCATGACACCGCGCGTGAAGGTCAGCGCCCTGCAGTCCTCGGCGACCGCCGAGGACGTCGTCAACCTCACCCGCGCCACCGGCCTGTCCCGCTTCCCCGTCTACCGGGAGCGCATCGACGAGATCGTCGGCATGGTGCACCTGAAGGACGCGCTCGCGATCCCCTCGCACGACCGGCTGCGCACCCCCGTCGGCCGGATCGCGCAGGCCCCGCTGCTCGTCCCCGAGACGCTGCCCGTGCAGCCGCTCCTGGAGCGGCTGCGCAAGGAGCAGCCGATCGCGGTCGTCGTGGACGAGTACGGCGGCACGGCCGGGGTGGTCACCCTGGAGGACATCGTCGAGGAACTCGTCGGCGAGGTCCGCGACGAGCACGACGACGTGCTCGGCGAACCGCCCGAGCTGGCCGCCGCCCCGCCGGAGGACGGCAGGCCCGCCTGGGACGCCGACGGAAGCTGCCGGGTGGACGTGCTCCGGCGCATCGGCCTGGACGTGCCCGAGGGACCGTACGAGACCGTGGCGGGCCTGGTCGCCGACCTGCTCGGCAGGATTCCGGCCCCCGGCGACAAGGCCGAACTCCCCGGCTGGCGGCTGTCGGTCCGGCAGGTCGGCCACTACCGCGCCGAACGGGTCCGCCTGGTGCGTACCGCGCTCGCCCCGGAGGCCGTCCGATGAGCGTTCTCCAACTCCTCCTCGCCGGACTGCTGGTGCTCGCCAACGGCTTCTTCGTCGGAGCCGAGTTCGCCCTGGTCTCGGTGCGCCGCAGCCAGATCGAACCGCTCGGCACCACCCGCTCCAGGCAGGTCCTCTACGGCCTGGAGCGCCTTCCGCAGATGATGGCGGCGGCCCAGTTCGGCATCACCGTCTGCTCGCTGACGCTGGGCGCGGTCGCCGAACCGACCGTCGCCCACCTGCTGGAACCGCTCTTCGAGGCGGTCCACCTGCCCGACGGGGTGATCCACCCCCTCGGCTATGTGATCGCGCTCGCCCTCGTCGTCTTCTTCCACCTCGTCATCGGCGAGATGGTCCCGAAGAACCTGGCGATGGCGGCACCCGAGAAGACGGCCCTGTGGCTCAGCCCCGGGCTGGTCGCCTTCGCCCGGCTGTGCCGGCCGGTCACCCTCGCGCTCGGCGCCTGCGCCCGGCTGATCCTCAGGCTGTTCCGGGTGGAGCCGAGGGACGAGGTCGAGGCGGTCTTCACCAGCGAGCAGCTCAACCGACTGGTGGAGGACTCCGGGCAGGCCGGTCTCCTCGACCCGGAGGAACAGGAACGTCTGGAGGACGCCCTCGAACTGGGGTCCCGGCCGGTCACCGACGTGCTGCTCGACGGCGACCTGCTGGTCACCGTGGACCCCTCGGTGACCCCGGGCCAGGTCGTCGCGCTCACCGCGCGCACGGGCTACTCGCGGTTCCCGGTGGTCGCGGAGAACGGCGCCTTCATGGGCTGCTATCTGCACGTCAAGGACGTCCTCGACCTGGAGGAGTCCGACCGTGCCGTACCGCAGGAGATGTGGCGCCCGATGACCACACTGCGGGCCGAACTCCCGCTGGACGACGCCCTCACCGTGATGCGCCGCGCCGCCACCCACCTCGCCCAGGTCGCCGATGCGGCGGGCAAGGTCCTCGGCCTCGTGGCCCTGGAAGACGTACTGGAACTGCTCGTCGGCGAGGTGCGTGACCCGGCGCACCGGGAGGTTCCGCCGGTCGCGGCCACGGAGCCCCGGCCGGACCGGAACCCGTCCCAGGGCCAGAGTCCGAGCCAGCCTCAGGGGCAGAGTCCGAGCCCGAGTGCGGCCCCGGCCGCTCCGGAGGAGGCGCTGGCGAGCTGACCGCGCGAGAGCCCCGGCTCTCCGCCGGCTCTCCGCCGCCGTACGACCGCTCCCGTGGTCGTACGGCGGCGGAGAGCCGGGGCCTCTCACACGGTCTCTCTCACCTGGACCGCGGCACACGGCCGGTCTCACCGGCCTGCCTTACGCGGCCGGTCTCACATGGCCGACGGATCGTGCGGGCCCCGGCCCGACAGGACCTCCCCGTAGGCCTGCATGAGGTCCGGCAGACGCAGCGTCGACAGGTCGTCGCGGGAGGGAGTCGAGGCGTAGCCCGTCAGCCGCAGATCGCGGTAGGCGCAGCTCTTCTCGTAGAGGGTGCGCAGGAACCGGCCGTTGCCCAGCTCGTCGATCCAGCCCTGGTCGACCACGTGGCCGGCGATGGAGCGCAGTTCGTCGAGCGCCTCCTCGTCCCAGACGTCGCCGTTCTCCGCGGCCAGCACCTCGCCTATCGAGGTCAGTTCGAGCGGGCGGTAGGAGGGGAAGTCGACCCGGCTGGTGAAGCGGGAGGACAGGCCGGGGTTGGCGGCCAGCAGCCGGTCCATGCCCTCGGGATAGCCGGCCAGGATGACGACGAGATGGTCCCGGTTGTCCTCGGCCCGCTTCAGCAGGACCTGGAGGGCCTCGTCGCCGTACGCGTCGCCCTTGCCGTAGCCGGAGTTGGACAGGGAGTAGGCCTCGTCCACGAAGAGGACGCCGCCGATCGCCGAGTCGATCAGCTCGTTGGCCTTCACGGCGGTCTGGCCGAGGTACTCGCCGACCAGGTCGGCCCGCTGCGCCTCCACCAGGTGGTCGCCGCCGAGCAGCCCGAGCGCGTAGAAGACCCGGCCGAGGATGCGGGCCACCGTGGTCTTGCCGGTGCCGGAGGGGCCGGAGAAGACGAAGTGACGTTTGGGCGGCTGCACCGGCAGGCCCTGCCCGGCCCGCAGCCGGGCCATGTTCAACTGCGCCGACAGCGCCTTGACCTGGCGTTTCACCGGTTCCAGGCCGACCATGCGCTCCAGTTCGGCGAGCGCTTCCTCAAGTAACGCGGGGTCGGTCGGGCCGGTGGGCGGCGGCTGCACCGGCACCGTCGCCTTCTCCCGGAAGACGTCCCGCTCCGGCTGGAGACCGCCGCCCGGCGGGGGGTCGGGCTCGGAGAGTTTCAGGTCCCGTCCCTCGGAGCCGAAAAGCGGGTCCACTCCGTCCGGGCCCTCCAGGACGTCCTGTCCCACCCCGGCGAGGGTGATCGCCGCGAGGTCGGCCGCGGCGTCGTCGTAGCCGTCCCCCTCGGAGATGGCGGCCAGCCGTGCCGAGGTGTCCATGAACGACGGGTCGACCCGGTGCACCGCCCGGTACAGGGGGAGGGCCGCCGCGGACCGGCCGGTGCCCTCGTGGGCGCGGGCCAGCCAGTAGCGCAGCTCCTTGCGCTGCGGCTGTTCGCTGCGGCAGCGCATCAGCGCGGCGGAGAGCAGCGGCTCCGCCTGTCCGAACATCTCCAGCCTGACCCGGGCCATGCCGCCGAACAGGCCGGCCTCTATGCCGAGCATTGGATCGTCGATGAGCGGGTCGGTGTGCCGGACCAACTGCTCCCAGTCCTTGACCAGATAGGCGCGGCACGCGTGCAGGAACCGGACCTGGTGGTCCGCGTCGACCGGCGGCAGACCGGCCAACGCCCGGTCCAGCTCCGGGACATGACGTCCGTCGAGCCAGTGCGAGGCGTGCGCGAGCAGCAGGTCGCGCGGGCTCTCCAGCACCGGCTGCACCCACCAGCCCAGCCAGTACCAGGAGTTGAGGGTGCGCCGATGGCGGGCGCGCTGTTCGCCGAAGCGCTCCCGGTGCCGGAACATGCGCAGCAGCGCGGTCGTCGTGTCCACCCGTAGCGCGTGCAGTCCGAGCCAGCCGTCCGCCATACCGGGGTCCATCCGGACCGCGGCGCGGAACTCCTCCTCCGCCTGCGGGTAGGCGCCCACCGTGTAGGCGTCCACACCCCGCAGCCAGGCGAGGTCGGCCGGGGCCTCGGAGCCCTGCGTGCCGAAGTCCATCACGTCCCCCACAAACCGTGCCCCCGATGGTCGGGAAGTGTCTCCTGGAGCGGGACACTCCCCTCGCCGCCGGGCAGGTGCCCGCCGGCATCTCTGGTCGAACGACTGTGCCGCGGACGGGAGTTGCACCCGGTGCGCAGAGCAGCCGTCCGAAGGTCGCACCGAGAGGCATCGTACCTGCGGTTCCCGGGCGTGCCGAAGGGTGCCGCACACCCCGTTCCACGAGGTGGGAGCAGACGGGGCGCACATCGGACGGTGACCCTGGGTGAGTGTTTGGCGGCGCAGGGCGTCCGGAAAGTGGGGGTGTGGGCAGAACGAAGCCCCCGATCACGGGGGAACAACCGGGGGCTTCGCGACTGCGGGGCGGCCTTCCGAAGGCCGCTCATTCAGAACGTAAGACCTGTACGGCCCCTCGGTCAAGGCGAGTTGAGGCACTGGGAGAACTTCTCCGGTGCCGCTCTTCACAAGTTCAGCACACTGCGGACGGTCCGTCACGGTGGGTGATGAACCGGCCCGGTTCCGGCGTCTCAGAAGGCCCCGGCAGCACCTCGTACCCCTCGGGACTCTGCCGCACCACATGGTCCGCGAAGGGCCGCGACGGGTCCTCGGCGAAGTGCCGGCGCTCCGCGCGGACCCATCCGGCCCAGAAGTCGCGCTGCGCCGCCCCGTCCCGTCGCATCCCGCGCGCCCAGGCCTCCTCGCACGGCAACTCCATCCACAGCAGCCGCGTGAGCCACGGCCGCAGCGCGCGCCGCCCCGCTCCGACCCCTTCGAGCAGTACCACGGGCGCGGCGGGCAGCTCCCTGACGGGACCGAACTCACGGGCGGTCCAGTCGTACGGCGCGTACCGCGCGCTCTCGCCGCGCTCCAGCGGCTCGACCACCTGGCCCAGCAGACGCCCGGTCCACGCGAACAGCTCCTCGTGGGTGGCGACGTCGTCCAGGTGCAGGACGGGCGCGCCACCGAGGGCCGCCGCCAGCTCCCCGGCGAACGTGGTCTTGCCGGAGCCCGCGTGGCCGTCGACGCCGACCAGCCGCACGGGCCCGCAGGAGGGCGGCAGCCCGCGCAGGCGCGCGGCGAGGTCGGCGAGAGCGTCGATGGGGCTTCCCGGGGGTGAGGGGCCGAGGCGGCCACGGCGGGCATATGCGTGCCGAACATTCTATCGAGGGGCCGCCTGGGCGGCTCCGGCGGCGGTGTCGCGACCGTCCGGGCCGGGGTGCCGCAGGTCATGCCAGTGGTCCCGACCAATATTGGTGGGCGTGGCATGGCCGAAAGTGCTGGCAGAAGTCACCCTCCGGCGTCCATAGTTGGCGCACAGCCGAGCTTGGACCCGTTCCGGACACCTGGGGGTCAACCACCCATGAGCAGCGCCGAACAGCCGTCCCGCAGGACAGTCCTCGCCGCCGCGGTGGCCGCGGCGGCGGTCGGGGCCACCGGTCCTGCGGCCGCCGCCGCCCCGCACCGCCCGGCCAGGGCGCACGGCGGCCTCGTCGACAACCGCGCCTGGACCTCGTACGCCGACTGGCGCGGCGGCACCGCGCGGGGCACGCGCGCGGTGCCCGGCGCCCGCCCCGGGCTGGTGATCATCGCCCGGGCCGGCACCACGGACTACACCGACCCGCACACCGGCAAGACCGCCACCTGGGAGTACGCGACCTGGACCAGCCCGGTCCACCGGCTCTCCGTACCCGCGACGGAGGTCATCGCCTCCTGGAACGCGCACACCCCGGCCGGCACCTGGCTCCAGGTGGAGCTGTCCGGCACCTACTCCGACGGTACGGCCACCCCCTGGTACGTGATGGGCCGCTGGGCCTCCGGCGAGCAGGACATCCGCCGCACCTCCGTGGACGACCAGAGCGACGGACGCAGCAGCATCTGGACGGACACCTTCGCCATCGACGACGCCGCCTCCGGGCTGCGCCTCGTCTCGTACCGGCTGCGCCTGACCCTGTACCGCCGGCCGGGCACCCGGCTCACGCCGACCGTGTGGCGGCTCGGCGCGATGGGCTCCGACATCCCGGACCGCTTCACCGTCCCGGCCTCGACCCCCGGCCTCGCCCAGGAACTGCGGGTACCGCGCTACTCGCAGGAGATCCACGCCGGCCAGTACCCCGAGTACGACAACGGCGGCGAGGCCTGGTGCAGCCCCACCTCCTCGCAGATGATCATCGAGTACTGGGGCCGCAAGCCCACCGCGGAGCAGCTCGCCTGGGTCGACCCGGGCTACGCCGACCCGCAGGTGTGTCTCGCCGCCCGCTCCACCTTCGACTACCAGTACGACGGCTGCGGCAACTGGCCGTTCAACGCGGCCTACGCGGCGACGTACAAGGACCTCCAGGGCGTGGTGACCCGGCTCGGTTCGCTCACCGACCTGGAGACGCTGATCGCGGCGGGCATCCCGGCCATAACGTCGCAGTCGTTCCTCAAGACCGAGCTGACGGGCGCCGGGTACGGCACCTCGGGTCACCTCATGACCGTCATCGGCTTCACCGCCGAGGGCGATGTGATCGCCAACGACCCCGCGTCCCCGAGCGACGACGCCGTCCGCCGGGTCTACAAGCGCTCCGAGTGGGAGAACATCTGGCTCAGGACCAAGCGCTACAACGCCTCCGGCGGCGTCTCCTCCGGAACGGGCGGTGTCTGCTACCTGTACTTCCCCGCCCATCCCTCTCCGCGCCAGCTCAAGGCGCTCGCGGCGGTGGGCGTCCGCTGAACCGACGGGCGGTCCCCGCCGGGTGGGGGCCGCCCTCCGGCCCCACCCGGCGTGTGAGGTGACCCACACCCGGCAGGGGCGGTCGCCTCATTCCGGGCGTCCGGGGCCGGCCGGGACGCCGGCGTGAGCTAGCTCTCTACCGCCGGGGCCGGGTCCGGTGGCAAGGTGGTCGGGCCGGTGGGGAGCCGGCGGGGGTGGGCGATTCCACCGCACCACTACGTCAGCGAGATGCCATGACCGCCAGCTCCGTCGCCGCCGCTCGACTCCGTGCCCGCACCGGAGGCCCCCAGGAGGACGGCCCGAAGATCCTCGAGCACGTCCTCGGCTGGACCCTCGTGATCGTCATGGCGATGCTGGTGACCCAGCTCGGCCTGCTCTGAGCACCCCACCCCCGGCCGCACGCCGGCTGGGCCCCCGCCTTCTCGTCGTCTCCTGTCGTCGTCTCCCGTTGATCGCGCGCGACGTGACGGTCGCCACGGTTCTGCCATACTGCGGATGTTCCGTCGGCAGTCGGAGACCAGGGCCGGAATTGAATAATAGTCAACAGCGCGATGCCGAACGCCCCCGTGCGCGCGGCACCGACCGCTCACTGGCGCGTCGCGCCGAACTCATCGCCATCGGGCGGAAGTTGTTCGCCGACACGTCCTACGACGCGCTCTCCATGGACGACATCGCGCGTCAGGCGCATGTCGCCAAGGGGCTGATCTACTACTACTTCACGTCCAAGCGCGGCTACTACCTCGCCATCGTCGAGGACTCCGTCGCCGACCTCGTCTCCCGCGCGGCGGGCGGTCTTGACCTGCCCCCGGTGGAGCGGGTCCACCGCACCATCGACGCCTATCTCCGCTACGCCGAGCACCATCAGGCCGCCTATCGCACCATCATCGCCGGTGGCGTGGGGTTCGACGCCGAGGTGCAGGCGATCCGGGAGGGCGTGCGCGAGGTGATCGTGGAGACGATCGCCGAAGGGGCGTACGGCCGGGGCGCGATCGGGCCGGTGCCCCGCATGGCGCTGCTCGGCTGGCTGCACGGCGTCGAGGGCGCCACCCTCGACTGGATCGGCCACCCGACGCTGTCCCGCGACGTCATGCGGGAGTTGCTGGTCAAGATGCTCGGCGGCACCATGCGCGCGATCGAGGAGATCGATCCCGCGTACGTCGCGCCGCCGGATGCCCGCAGGGACGGCTGACGCCGGCAGGGACGGCTGCCACCCGCAGGGGGGACTGACGCCGGCAGGGACGGCTGACACCCGCAGGGGCGACTGACGCCCGCCGGGAGAGAGACGCGAAGGGGCGGGCGCCGTGACCGGCGTCCGCCCCAACTGCCTTACCGCCTCGGTCAGTTGATCGACTTGATCAGCTCACCGTTCGTGGTGTCGCCGCTCAGCTCCCAGAAGAAGGTGCCGCCGAGCCCCTGGGCGTTCTTGTAGCTCGTCTTGCTCGCGATGGTCGCCGGGGTGTCGTAACTCCACCAGTCGGAACCGCACTTCGCGTACGCCGTGCCCGCCACCGTGCCGGTCGCCGGGCACTTCGTCTTGAGCACCTTGTAGTCGTCGATGCCCTGCTCGTACGTTCCCGCCGCCGGGCCGGTCGCCGTGCCGCCCGGGGCCGCCTGCGTGACGCCGGTCCAGCCGCGTCCGTAGAAGCCGATGCCGAGGAGCAGCTTCGAGGCCGGGATGCCGAGGCCCTTGAGCTTCGCGATGGTCGCCGAGGTGTAGTAGTTCGCCTTCGGGATGCCGGTGTAGGAGTTTAGCGGCGAGTGGGGCGCCGTCGGTCCGGTGGTGTCCCAGGCGCCGAAAAAGTCGTACGTCATCGGGTTGTACCAGTCGACGTACTGGGCGGCCCCCGCGTAGTCGGTCGCGTCGATCTTGCCGCCGGTCGTGGCGTCGGCGGTGATCGCCGCGGTGACCAGGTTGCCGCTGCCGAACTTGGCGCGCAGCGCGGCCATCACGTTCTTGAACGCCGCCCGCCCGCTCGTGTCGCAGGACAGGCCACAGGAGTTGGGGTACTCCCAGTCGATGTCGATGCCGTCGAAGACGTCGGCCCACTTGGAGTTCTCGACGAGGTCGTAGCAGGACTGGGCGAACGCGGCCGGGTTCTTGGCGGCCTCGGTGAAGCCGCCCGACCAGGTCCAACCGCCGAAGGACCAGAGGACCTTGAGGTTCGGGTGCTTCTTCTTCAGCTCGCGGAGCTGGTTGAAGTTGCCGCGCAGCGGCTGGTCCCAGGTGTCGGCCGTGCCGTCGACGGACTGGTCGGCGGTGTAGGCCTTGTCGGTCGCCGCGTAGGAGTCGCCCATGGCGCACTTGCCGCCGGTGACGTTGCCGAAGGCGTAGTTGATGTGGGTCAGCTTGGCGGCCGAACCGGACGTCTCGATGTTCTTGACGTGGTAGTTCCGGTCGTAGACGCCCCACTCGGTGAAGTAGCCGACGACTTTGGAGCCCGCCGCGGCGGCGCTCGCGGACTGTGCGGCACTGGTGGTGCCGGTGGCGTTCTTCTGGCTCGCGGTCCCGCTCGTGTCGGCGGTCGCCGTGCCGGCACCGGCCAGCAGTCCGGCGCCGAGGACGGCGCAACACGCGGCCGAGACGAGCGCGCGGACCGATGTGTTCGTGGCGCGGGGTGAACGCCTGGCGGGGGAGAGGGCGCGGGGGAGGTGCGGTCGGAGCATCGGTTCTCCTCGTGGGGGAGGGGAGCGTGGGGGTGTTTCGTGCCGGGACCTGCCGGCGGCCGTGAGGGACCGCCGTATGCCGTTTGGCATGAACGCGGTGAGGCGTTGGGGGAACACTAGGAGGACTAGACCAGTGCGTCAATGGTTCGTACCAACTCCCCGGCGCCTGGGCGAGCGTTCCCCAACCCCCCACGCGCAGCTCCGGATCGCGGCACCGACCGGCGGCTTTGGATCGGCTTCGGACTGCTCCCGCTCGCTGGTCAGCCGGCGGGCTTCTCCCAGACCGAGACGTGCTGACGGCTCTCGCTGGTGAAGGGCGCCCGCGTCCATCCGTCCCACCGCTCGCGGAGCCGCAGCCCGGCGAGCTGCGCCATCAGGTCGAGTTCCGACGGCCAGACGTACCGGAAGGGGATCGACCGGTACTCGCCGCGGCCGTCCACCACCTCGATGTAATTCGAACTCGTCTCCTGCGTGGCCACGTCGTAGATGTCGAAGGCCCATCGTGTCGGGCTCACGTGCTGGGGCACGACGTTCTGCCCGGCCGGAAGCCCGCGCAGTTCGGGGACGATCACCTCGATGACGAAGCGGCCCCCGGGCTCCAGATGGGCCGCCGCGTTGCGGAAACAGGCCACCTGTTTTGCCTGGGTCGTGAGGTTCATGATCGTGTTGAAGAGCAGGTAGACGACGGAGAAGCCTCCGTCCACCCGGGTCGTCGCGAAGTCGCCGATCGTGACGCCGATCGCGTCTCCGCCGGGCTTGGCCCGCAGCCGGGCGGCCATGGCCCGCGACATGTCGATGCCGTGGACCGGGACTCCGCGTCGCGCCAAGGGCAACGCGATGCGGCCCGTCCCCACGCCCAGCTCAAGAGCCCGTCCCCCGTCGGCCAGGCCCGCCAGGAAATCGACTGTCGGCTCGATGACGTCCGGCGCGAACATCTCCCCGGACGACTCGTCGTAGGCCGCCGCAACCCGCTCGCCGAAGTAGCCGTCCTGATCATCCATGGCCGGACCGTACTGTGGGGAGCGGTTGGGGCGCGCGGGGATTTTCGCGAGGGGCTGGGGCCGAGCGCGGGGTCAGCGCGCGGCGCCCTGCGGGTCCCGGTGCGCGCCGAGTTCGCCGCGCTGGGAGCGTTGCGCGTTGAAGTCGCCCTGCGGGTCCCGGTGTGCGCCGAGTTCGCCGTGCGGGCTGTGCTGGGCGTTCAATTCGCCTTGCGGGCCCGGGCCCGCGCTGAAGTCGCTTTGGCGGTTGGGCGGGGTGGCGTTGAAGTCGCCGCGCCGGTCGGGAGGGGTGGTGCTGAAGTCGCCTCGCCGGGCGGGCGGAGTGGTCGCGAACTCGCCTCGCCGATCGGGCGGGGTGGGGGTGAACTCGCCGTGCCGGGCGGGGGCGGACGCGTCGAACTCGTTGCGCCGCTCGGGTGCCGGTGCGGCGTCGAACCCGCCGCGCCGGTCGGCAGGGGTGGTCGCGAACTCTCCTCGCCGGTCGGGCGGCGTTGCACCGAACTCGCCCCGCCGGTCGGCCTGAGGGGCCCCGAACTCGCCCCGCCGGTCGGACGGCGTCGCCCCGAACTCGCCTCGCTGGTTGGCCGGAGTCGCCCCGAACTCGCCCCGCCGGTCCGGTGCCACGCCGAACTCGTTGCGGGGGTCCCCGGCCGCGTTGAACCGCGTGTTCCCCCGAGGATCACGGACCGGGACGAACCGAGGCTCCCCGCGCGGGTCCTGGCTCGCGCCGAGCGTGCCGTACCCGTACATCGCCGACGGAGCCGCCAGGCGTACCCACTCCGGGTCCTGGCGCCCCGGCAGCGTGCGGCCGCGGTCGGCCCACGCGCGCATCAGGGCGCGGTAGATGGGCGGGTCCTGGACCGGCGGAGGCGGCGGGGAAGGTGCACGGTGAACCGATTCTGCCGGAACCGGGACGAGGATCCGGCGCCGACGCCCGGTCGCAGCGTAGGTGGGGTTCATACCGGGCCAACGCCGGGGTGGGGCGACAGGTCACCCGCTCACGGATTCGGGTGTGCGTTCGCGACGGACCCCGTGAGGGGGCTACGGGGCCGAGTGCGGGCGGACTACGGGTCACTGGCGCAGCCCGGAAACGCCCCGCGCCTCTCCGAGGCGCGGGGAACCGCGCGCCCCGGCCCCCACCGCGGCGCACCCGGCAGTGCGACCCCGACCAAGCAGGGACGCGGGCCCCACCTGACCCACACCGTCTGGTCGCGGCTCGGTATCTGACGTACCGTCAACTCTGCCGCCGGGGGCCGTACCCCTCCGGGTGACGTCAACTGCCGCGCGCCCAGGGAGACCTGCCGTGACCGACGACCGCCCCGTTCCCCTCGACGAGTACCCCGTGCACCAGGTCCCGCTGTCGATGAAGCACGTCGCCGGTGGTGACCGGAACGCCTACGACCGCTGCATCTTCCACGTCCTCGACCACCAGGGCCGGGCCCTGCTGATCCTCGGCCTCGGCGTCTACCCCAACGTCGGGGTGATCGACGCCTACGCCACCCTCAGACGCGGCGACACCCTGCACGCGGTCCGCGCCTCGGACGCGCTCGGCGACGACCGGACGAACCTCGCGGTCGGCCCGCTGCGGATCACCGTGGAGGAGCCGCTGCGCCGGTTCCGGCTGCGCTCGGACGACGGCTTTCTGGCGTACGACATCACCTGGACCGCCGGCTTCCCCGCACTCTGGGAGCCGCACCACCTCCAGCGCCGGGGCGGCCGGCTCACCTTGGAGGGGCGCCGTTTCGTCCAGGCCGGCGGGGTCGAGGGCGTCATCCGCGTCGACGGCGACGAGATACCGGTCGGCCCCGAATGGACCGGCACCCGGGACCGGAGCTGGGGCGTGCGCCCGATCCCGGGCGAGGAGGGCGGCCGGCTCGCCGCCGAGAACCCGGCCGAGGGGTTCCACTGGATCTGGTGCCCGGTGCGCTTCGAGGACCGCTTCCTGATGGTCGTCGTCCAGGAGGACGCCGACGGGTACCGCACCCTCAGCGACGCGACCCTGGTACGCGAAGGTCACCGCGACCTCCAACTCGGCTGGCCCCAGGCCGACATCACCTATCGCTCCGGCACCCGCGTCCCCGCCTCGGCCGTGCTCCACCTCACTGACCCCAAGGACCGCAAGCCGCTGGAGCTGGGCGTCGAGGTGCTCTGCTCGTCGCCGCTGGCGGTCGGCGCCGGGTATCCGCCCGCCGACGACTGGCAGCACGGCACCTGGCGCGGTCGCGGCTGGACCGACCGCCGCGTCTACGACCTCGCCGACCCTGCCGCGCACCCCCTCGCCGGCTACGGAGTGACCGACCACGCCGCCCGCTTCACCCTCGACGGGCAGGTGGGACACGGGATCTTCGAGCACGGCTCCTTCGGCCGCCACGACCCGAGCGGCTTCACCGGCTTCGACTCGGTCGCCCCCTGAGAGGAGTGGCGTCATGGCCACGGCACCCCGCCCGCGTACCACCACCCGCGACCCCGAGGAACTCGCCCGCAGGCTGACCGCCTGGCTCGACGCCCGGCTGCCCGGCGCGCGGGCGGTGGACGTGCGGGTCCCCGAGTCCAACGGCATGTCCAGCGAGACCCTGCTCTTCGACATCGACCACCCCGAACCACCGCTGCGCGCCTGCGCGTTGAGGCTCGCCGCGGACCCGGCCGCCTACAGCGTGTTCCCCGTCTACGACATGGCGCGCCAGTACCGCACGATGCGCCTGGTCGCCGAACGCACCGACCTGCCGGTACCCCGGGTGCGCTGGCTGGAGGAGGACCCCGGCCCGCTCGGCGCGCCCTTCTTCGTCATGGAGCGGATCGCCGGACGCGTCCCGCCGGACGTCATGCCCTACACGTACGAGGGCAACTGGCTGCACGCGGCGAGCGAAACCGAACGCGAACACCTCGAAGCCGCGTCCATCGCCCTGATCGCCCGACTGCACGACCAAGTACCCCTGAAAGAGGCGGATTTCCTCGGCCTGCCGGGTGACGGCAGCCCGCTGCGACGCCATGTGACGTCCCAACGCGCCTACTACGCCTGGGTGATCGAGAGACTCGCGCCGTCACCGCTCATCGAGACCGCCTTCGACCGGCTCGAAGCACTCTGGCCGCGTGACGAGGGCGAGGCGGTCCTCAACTGGGGCGACGCGCGCATCGGCAACGTCGTCTACGACGGCTTCGACCCCGCCGCCGTGCTGGACTGGGAGATGGCGGCGCCCGCCCCGCGCGAGGTGGACCTCGGCTGGACGATCTACCTGCACCGCTTCTTCCAGGACCTGACGGTGAGCTTCGGACAGCCGGGGCTGCCCGGCTTCCTGCGCCGCGACCGTGTCGAGGCCCGCTACGCCCGGCTCACCGGACACACCCCGCGCGACATGGACTTCTACACCCTGTACGCCGCGCTGCGGCACGCGATCGTCATGCTGCGCATCGCCTACCGCCAGGCGTACTTCGGCGAAGTGGCCGTCCCCCGGGACCCGGACACACTGATCCTGCACCACGACAGCCTGCGGGCCATGGTGCAGGGCAGCTACTGGGACGGGCCGGACATCGCCCGGTGAACGTGAAAGGGCCTGCCGCTCAAGCGGCCTGACGCGGCGTCACGGGCACCGCCCGCAGCGGACGCGAGCCCGGTCCGCCCACGTGGGAGAACGGCTGCGTACGCCAGTCGAGCCCCTGAGGGAGCGTCAACAGCAGGGCGGTGTGCTGCTCCTGGGGCTCCGCGGTCGCGTCGGCCGGCCGGGCCTCGGCGGCCGTACGCCCCGTGCCCGAGCAGGCCGTGAGCCCGAAAGGGTTCCACGGGGAGGCGCACAGCGCGTGCTCCGGCAGGACCTCCTCGTCCGCCAGCAGCGCGATCGGCTGCGCGCAGTCCGGGCAGATCACCCGGTACATCTCGAAAGTGTCGTACGCGTCGAACTCGTCGCCGTCCAGCGCGTCGGTTTCGACGCCCTCCGGCTCGGGCTCGAGTACGGGCTGCTGCCGCTTGGGCGCGGTACGACCAGGGCGCTTAAGACTCTGCATGGGATTCTCCCCCTCGGGTGGGCCGACAAGGCGCTGCGACCTCGACCACAGCAAGCACTTCCCGTCCCGTCTCTGCGGTAATCACGACAACATCACGGACTCGGTTGCATCCATGTGGCGTTCGTCACATGCCGCCCGCAGGTGCCTGGCCCGGCGGATTTGTCCGCCCGGTGGCGCACACGTGACTCTAAGCCACATCACAAACCGGCTATGACCTGCGCCGGTGAGTATCCCGGGGATCAAGGGCCCTGTAGGTTCTTGCGCCATGGAGGAGCTGGACCGACAGATCGTGCAGCTGCTCGTCGCAGACGGGCGGATGAGCTACACCGACCTGGGCAAGGCCACGGGCCTGTCCACGTCCGCCGTGCACCAGCGGGTGCGCCGGCTGGAGCAGCGTGGCGTCATCCGCGGCTATGCCGCGGTCGTCGACCCGGAGGCCGTCGGGCTGCCTCTGACCGCCTTCATCTCAGTGAAGCCGTTCGACCCGAGCGCCCCCGACGACATCGCCGAACGCCTCGCCGGCGTACCGGAGATCGAGGCCTGCCACAGCGTCGCCGGAGACGAGAACTACATCCTCAAGGTGCGCGTCTCCACTCCGCACGAACTGGAGGAACTGCTCGCGCGCCTGCGCGGCCTCGCCGGCGTGTCGACCCGCACGACGGTCGTCCTGTCGACCCCGTACGAGTCACGCCCCCCGCGCATCTGACCGCTCCCGCCGGCGACCCGGCCTCGGACGCTCCCCTCATCACGCGTACGGGCACGCGCGCACCGGCGCCCGCCCGTACGCGCGTGCCCGTACGCGTGCGCGGGCGCCCGCCGACCGAGGGGCGCGCGGTTCGTCGGGTGGGCCTACCCGGGCGACGGCCCGCCGCGCGGAGGCGCGAGACTGTTCCCATGAGTGAGAGCACCGCCCCGTCGGTCACCGTGCTGCTGCGCGGTGGAGAAGTCCACAGTCCCGCAGACCCCTTCGCCACCGCCATGGTCGTCGAACGCGGCCAAGTCGCCTGGGTCGGCTCCGAGGGCGCCGCCGACGCCTTCGCCGCCGGGGTGGACGAGGTCGTGGACCTGGAAGGCGCCCTGGTGACCCCGGCGTTCACCGACGCCCACGTGCACACCACCGCCACCGGCCTCGCGCTCACCGGCCTCGACCTGTCCGCCGCCCCCTCCCTGGACGCCGCGCTCGCCCTGGTCCGCGACTTCGCCGCCGCCCGCCCCGCCGACCGGGTACTGCTCGGCCACGGCTGGGACGCGGCCCGCTGGCCCGGCGGCCGGCCCCCGACCCGTACCGAACTCGACGCGGCAGCCGGCGGACGCCCGCTCTACCTCTCCCGTATCGACGTGCACTCCGCCGTCGCCACCACCGCGCTCCTCGACCTGGTCCCCGGCGTCACCGCGCGCAGCGGATACGCGCCGGACGGCCCGCTGACCGGCGACGCCCACCACGCGGTGCGCGCCGCCGCCCTCGGCGCGGTCGACGCCGCCCAGCGCACCGAGGCACAGCGGGCGGCCCTCGCCCACGCCGCCTCCCTCGGCATCGGCTCCGTGCACGAGTGCGGCGGCCCCGAAATCTCCTCCGAGGACGACTTCACCGGCCTGCTGCGGCTCGCCGCCGAGGAGCCCGGACCGCGCGTCGTCGGCTACTGGGCCGAGCGCGACATCGACAAGGCGCGGGCCCTCGGCGCGGCCGGCGCGGCCGGCGACCTCTTCGTCGACGGCTCCCTCGGCTCCCACACCGCCTGCCTGCACCAGCCCTACCTGGACGCGGACCACACCGGGGTCGCCCACCTCGACACGGACGCCGTCGCCGCCCACGTGGTGGCCTGCACCGAGGCGGGCCTCCAGGCGGGCTTCCACGCCATCGGGGACGCCGCGGTGGCCTCCGTGGTCGACGGCGTCCGCGCCGCCGCCGAGAAGGTCGGCCTGGCCCGCGTCCGCGCCGCCCGGCACCGCGTCGAACACGCCGAGATGCTCACCCCGGAGACCATCGCGGGCTTCGCCGAACTGGGCCTCACCGCCTCCGTGCAGCCCGCCTTCGACGCGCTCTGGGGCGGCGATGAGGGCATGTACGCCCAGCGCCTCGGCGCCGAACGCGCCCGCACCCTCAACCCCTACGCCGCCCTGCTGCGCACCGGCGTGCCGCTGGCCTTCGGCTCCGACAGCCCGGTCACCCCGCTCGGCCCCTGGGGCACCGTCCGCGCCGCCGCCTTCCACCGCACCCCCGAGCACCGCGTGTCGGTCCGCGCCGCCTTCACCGCCCACACCCGGGGCGGCTGGCGCGCGGTGGGCCGGGACGACGCCGGCGTGCTGGTGCCGGGCGCCCCCGCCGACTACGCCGTGTGGCGCACCGCCGAGCTGGTCGTGCAGGCTCCCGACGACCGGGTCGCGCGCTGGTCCACCGACCCGCGCTCGGGCACCCCGGGCCTGCCCGATCTGACCCCGGGCAACGGCCTTCCCGTCTGCCTGCGCACCGTGGTCGGCGGGCAGACCGTATTCGTACGGCCTAACGAGTGATGTCCCGGCGGTCCGCCGCCGCGATCTTCGCCCGCCACCCCGTCGCGCGACCTGCGCATCCTCCGCGCTGACCAGCGCATAGGCCCGGAAGCCGCAGCTCACGCGAGTGTTGACAGCGAGCCGCACGGGGCCGGTAGGTTCGGCCGGGTCCACCACCGGACGTCCGACCGGGGAACTTCCGCGCTGCTTCGCAGTGCCGCTGGGTCAGGGGTGGTGCGCCGCACCGGCGCATCCCCACTGGCAGCCAGGCCCAGCGACCGCGCAGCGAGGCGAGGGAACGTTCCGACAAGTCGGCAGGTGTGACCCGGGTGGGGCCCGGACGTTCAGTAGACAACGGCTTTCGGTCGACCCGCAGCCAGCGGGTCCCTGGTCGGCCCGAAGGGCGCCGGGCCCCGATCCGCAGGACGCGCCGCGCCCTCCGCGCGACCCGTCCCGTCCGGCTCACCCGTATTCGACACCCCCGGACGCACTCGGCGTCACAGCAGTGCAGGCCGGGCGCACTATGGTGGTCCCCTGCGTACGGATACGAAGGGGCAGCAGTGAACGACGGCGACGGGACCCTCGCGGCGGAAGCCCAGGGGAGGCGGTTCGGCCCGCTCGGCACGGCCTTGGTGATCATTCCGACCTACAACGAGGCGGAGAACATCAAGAAGATCGTCGGCCGGGTGCGAGCGGCCGTGCCCGAGGCGCACGTGCTGGTGGCGGACGACAACAGCCCCGACGGCACCGGCAAGCTGGCCGACGAACTGGCCGCCGCGGACGAGAGCGTCCAGGTGCTGCACCGCAAGGGCAAGGAAGGTCTAGGCGCCGCCTACCTCGCGGGCTTCCGCTGGGGCATCGAGCACGGCTACGGCGTGCTCATCGAGATGGACGCCGACGGCTCGCACCAGCCCGAGGAACTGCCCCGCCTGCTGACCGCCCTCAAGGGCGCCGACCTCGTGCTCGGCTCGCGCTGGGTGCCCGGCGGCCGGGTGGTCAACTGGCCCAAGTCCCGCGAGTTCATCTCCCGCGGCGGCAGCCTCTACTCCCGCGTCCTGCTCGACGTGCCGATCCGTGACGTGACGGGCGGCTTCCGCGCCTTCCGCCGGGAGACCCTCGAAGGCCTCGGCCTCGGCGAGGTGGCCTCCCAGGGCTACTGCTTCCAGGTCGATCTGGCCCGCCGCGCGGTGAAGGCCGGCTACCACGTCGTCGAGGTCCCGATCACCTTCGTGGAACGGGAGCTGGGCGACTCCAAGATGAGCCGCGACATCCTGGTGGAGGCGCTGTGGCGCGTCACCACGTGGGGTGTGGGGGAGCGGGTCGGGCGGATCACCGGCCGCAAGCAGCCCTGAGCCCCCGCCGCACAGCGGGAACTGATCATCCCCTTATCCCGTCCTGAGCCCGGCCCAGGCACACTGGGAGCATGACGACTGGCGCTCCGACCCCCGCCCACCCCGCACGACCGCGCCGCTCGCGGCTGCGTACGTTGCTGCCGCTCGGCGTCGCGGTGTGGCTGGTGCTGGAGATCTGGCTGCTGGTGACGGTCGCCCATGCCACCAGCGGTTTCATCGTGTTCCTGCTCCTGGTCGCCGGGATCGTGCTCGGAGCGGTGGTGATCAAGCGGGCCGGCCGCCGCGCCTTCAGGAACCTCACCCAGACGCTGCAACAGCAGCAGAGCGGTGTCGCGCCCACAGCCGAGGGCGGCGGGGGCGGCGGGGGCAACGGCCTGATGATGCTCGGCGGTCTGCTCCTGATGATCCCGGGGCTGATCTCCGACGCCCTCGGACTGCTCCTGCTGATCCCGCCGGTCCAGAAGAGCCTCAGCCGGTACGCGCAGCGCGCCCTGGACCGCCGGATGCGTGCCGCCGCTCCCGGCACCGTCGGCGGCGCCTTCCAGCAGGCTCGGATGCACCGCCCCGACGGCAAGGTCGTGCGGGGCGAGGTCATCCACCACGACGAGCCCCGCGAGCCCGGCGAGCAGTACCCGCCGCTGAACCGCTAGGCAGTAGCCGCTCCTGAACCGCCGACGGGCAGAAGAGGCCGGAGCGGCCCCAGAACGCACGAAACCGCGGACCCCGTACAAGAACGTACGGTGCCCGCGGCTTCGGCGTGCGTGGTATGCCGCTCGGCCCCGGAGGGTCAGGCGGACTTGCGGCTGTCCCGCGGATGCACCGCGATGTTCATTGCGCCGGAGCGCAGGACGGCCAGGCGCTCTTCGAGGACCTCTTCGAGTTCCTCTCGGGTGCGCCGTTCCATCAGCATGTCCCAATGGGTACGCGCGGGCTTGGCCTTCTTTTCCTCAGGGCCGTCGCCGTCCACCAGGAGTGCCTGGGCCCCGCAGACCTTGCACTCCCACTCCGGCGGAATCTCCGCCTCGACCGAGAAGGGCATCTCAAAGCGATGTCCCTTCTCGCATGCGTACTCCACGGCCTGGCGCGGGGCCAGGTCGATGCCGCGGTCCGTCTCGTAGCTGGTCACCACGAGGCGCGTGCCGCGAAGAGCTCGCTCACTCATGAATCGTGCCTCCCGGGCTTGTCGCCCACAGGACAGGTGTCGCTGTCGTCGTCATCCGGTCAACGTCCGGTCGGCGGTAAAGATTCCCGTTCCGGGTCATGCGTCGCCGTCGTAGCCGCCCCTTGTTGTACCCACCGTCGCCCGGTTTGTCACATCTGGCATCAGATGTCACCCAACGCTTCAGTATCATTGACGCGCAGTAACGGTACGCCAGGCAGGCCAAACGCGTACACTACCGCTCTTTGGGCCCGGACGCTAAATCCTCTCGGGTACGGGATTGCCCGCGTCGCGCACCGCCTGCCGCACCCGCACCCTCGCGAGCAGCACGAAACCGATGAGGAAGAAGGCCACGAGGGAGATGATCGCGTCCCGGTAGCTGCCGGTGAGCTGGTACGTCACGCCGAACAGCAGCGGGCCGAGCCAGCTCATCCCGCGGTCGCTCATCTCGTACACGGAGAAGTACTCGGCCTCCTTGCCCCGCGGCACCAAATGGGAGAACAGGGAGCGGGACAGGGCCTGGCTGCCGCCGAGGACGAGTCCGATCGCCGCCGCGAGGACGAAGAACCAGACGGGCGCGCCGGCGGGCAGGAAGTATCCGGCGCCGAGGGTGAACGTCCAGGCGACCAGGGAACCGAGGATGGTGCGTTTCGCGCCGTACGTGCGGGCCAGCCGGCCCATGCCGAGGGCACCTCCCACCGCGAGCACCTGGACCAGCAGCACGGCCACGATCAGGGTCGACTGGCTCAGGCCCAGCTCCTCGGAACCGTAGACCGACGCCTGCGAGATGACCGTCTGGATGCCGTCGTTGTAGATGAGGTACGCGAGCAGGAACGACAGGGTCAGCGGCTTGCCGCGCATGTCGCGGACCGTGGCGGCCAGTTGCCGCCAGCCGTGCGCGGAAGGCTGCCCGGCGGACGGCGCGCGGCGGTCCCGCAGCCGCTTCAGCGGGACGAGCGTGAAGGCGCCCCACCAGACGCCCGCCGAGGCCAGACAGATCCGGACGGCCATGGACTCGGAGACGCCGAAGCTGTCGTGGGCCGTGTACAGGATCAGGTTGGCGATCAGGACCAGGGAGCCCGCCGCGTAGCCGAAGGCCCAGCCTCGGGACGAGACGGCGTCGCGCTCCTCGGGCGGGGCGATCTGCGGCAGATAGGAGTTGTAGAGGACCATCGACACGGCCAGCGAGGCGTTGGCGACGATCAGCAGCAGGCCGCCCAGCAGATAGCGGTCGCCGTCCAGGAAGAACATGCCCGTCGTGGCGCCCGCGCCCAGATAGGCCGCGGCGGCGAGCAGGGGCTTCTTGCGGCCCCCGCGGTCGGCCGCCGCCCCGGCGAGCGGCATCACGAAGATCGACACGATGACGGACGCGGAGACCGCGTAGGCGAAGAAGGAACCGGCGCGGACCGGCACTCCCAGCGGGTGCACGAATCCGTCCGCGTCCGCCGCGTGCTTGGCGACGGCCGTCAGATAGGGGCCGAGGAACACGGTCAGCACGCTCGTCGAGTAGACGGAGCACGCCCAGTCGTAGAAGTACCAGCCGCGTTGTTCGCGTCGGCGCTCGGTGGCCTCGCCGGCCGCCCCCGCCCGCACGGTGTCCGTGCTCACCCGTGCCCTCGTTTCCCTGTGAACGGACCGCGCGAGGAGGCTCAGAACCAGGTGCCCCGGTCTTCCAGGACCTTGCGCAGTGTGTCGATGTGATCGGTCATGATGCCATCGACTCCCAGGTCCAGGAGCCGGTGCATCCGCTGCGGTTCGTTCACGGTCCACACGTGCACCTGGAGCCCGCGCGCGTGGGCGGCCCGTACGAAGCGGCGGTCGACGACCGGCACACCGGACTGCGCCTCGGGGACCTGGGCGGCGATCGCCGAGCGGCGCACCGCGGCCGGGACGCCCCACGAACGCAGACGCAGGTTCAGGACGCCGCGGGTGCCGAACGACGTCGCGAGCCGCGGTCCCGCCAGGTGCCGGGCCCGCACGACCCGGGCCTCGGAGAACGAGCCGACGCAGACCCGGTCCCAGGCGTCCGTCCGGCCGATCAGGTCCAGCAGGGGCCGCAGCGCCGGTTCGGCCTTGACGTCGACGTTCCAGCGCACCTCGGGGAAGGTCTCCAGCAGCTCTTCGAAGAGGGGCACCGGCTCGCTGCCCGCCACGCGCGCGTGCCGTACGTCCTCCCAGGGGAGGTCGGCGATCCGGCCGGCGCCGTCGGTGACCCGGTCCAGGGTCGCGTCGTGGAAGGCGACCAGCCGGCCGTCCGCCGTGGCGTGCACATCGGTCTCGATGTAGCGGTACCCGGCGTCCACCGCCCGCCGGAACTGGGTCAGGGTGTTCTCCAGGCCGTCCGCCGAACCGCCCCGGTGGGCGAAGGGGATCGGGCCGGGGTGGTCGAGGTAGGGGTGGCGTATGCGCGTGCTCACCCGGGCAGTATGGCGCCCTCCGGTTGACCGGTGGCAACGGTGGTGCTGCCGCCCGGTGCCGGACGGGCGGCGAACACCCGCAGGAAGAGCTGGGCGAGCGGCCCGATGGCGACGGCGTAGAGCACCGTCCCGACGCCCACCGTGCCGCCGAGCGCGAAGCCGGTGGCCACGACCGCCACTTCGAGGACCGTACGGACCAGACGCACGGAACGGCCGGTGCGCCGGTGCAGCCCCGTCATCAGCCCGTCCCGGGGTCCCGGCCCGAAGGATGCCGAGATGTAGAGCCCGGTCGCCATGCCGTTCAGCACCACGCCCGCCAGCAGCAGCGGAATCCGCAGGCCCAGGGAGTGGGCCTCCGGGACGAGGGCGAGGGTGCCGTCCATGGCGAGGCCCACCACGAAGACGTTGGACACCGTGCCGAGTCCGGGGCGCTGGCGAAGCGGGATCCACAGCAGCAGCACGGCGGCGCCGACGACGATCGACACCACGCCGATCGTCAGACCGGTCAGCTCGGCGAGACCCTGGTGCAGCACGTTCCACGGCTCCAGGCCGAGCCCGGCCTCCACGAGCAGCGCCGAACTCGCGCCGTACAGGGCCAGCCCGGCGTAGAGCTGGACCAGGCGGCGGGGGAGCCGGCGGGGGGCGGGGCGCGCCGGGGGTGCGGACGCCGTGTCCGGAGTGCTCGCGGACCCGGCGTCCGGAGTGCCGGCGGCCCCGGCGTCCGCAGCGGTGGCGGATTCGGCGTCCGGGTCGCTCGCGGATTCGGCGTCCGGAGCGGTTGCGGACTTGGAGCGGGTGTTCATGGGATGCCCCCCGGTGGTGACAGTGGCCTGACTCATGGCACTCTGTGGCGTGAGAAGTGGCCGCATCCAGGGCCAATTCGTGGAAGGTGGACTGGAATCATGGCGCAGTGGACTTCGGCGGTCGGGGCCGCGCAGCTCGCCCGGCTCCTCAACTCCCAGCAGGAGCGCCCCGCTGGCCCCGGCACCCGCCGCCCGCCCGCCTACCGCGCGCTCGCCGACGGCGTCCGGCTGCTGGTGCTCGAAGGCCGGGTGCCGGTGGCCGCGCGGCTGCCCGCCGAACGCGAACTGGCCCTGGCCCTGTCCGTCAGCCGTACGACCGTCGCCGCCGCCTACGAGGCACTGCGGGCCGAAGGCTTCCTGGAGTCCCGTCGCGGCGCCGGGAGCTGGACCGCCGTGCCCGCCGGGAACCCCCTGCCTGCGCGCGGGCTGGAGCCGCTGCCCCCAGAGACCCTCGGCTCGATGATCGACCTCGGCTGCGCCGCGCTGCCCGCGCCCGAGCCGTGGCTGACGCGGAGCGTGCAGGGCGCCCTGGAGGAGCTGCCGCCGTACGCCCACACGCACGGCGACTACCCGGCCGGACTGCCCGCGCTGCGCGCCATGCTGGCCGAGCGGTACACCGCGCGCGGGATTCCGACCATGCCCGAACAGATCATGGTGACCACCGGCGCGATGGGCGCGATCGACGCGATCTGCCATCTGTTCGCCGGCCGCGGCGAACGCATCGCCGTCGAATCGCCCTCCTACGCCAACATCCTCCAGCTGATGCGCGAGGCCGGTGCCCGGCTGGTGCCCGTCGCCATGGCCGAAGGCCTCACCGGCTGGGACATGGACCGCTGGCGGCAGGTCCTGCGGGAGGCGGCGCCCCGGCTCGCCTACGTGGTGGCCGACTTCCACAACCCGACCGGGGCACTGGCGAGCGAGGAGCAGCGGCGCGGCCTGGTGGACGCGGCGCGCTCGGCGGGGACCGTGCTGGTCGTCGACGAGACGATGAGCGAACTGCACCTGGACGACGACGTCACGATGCCCCGGCCGGTGTGCGGCTTCGACCCGGCGGGGTCGACGGTGATCACCGTGGGCTCCGCGAGCAAGGCCTTCTGGGCGGGCATGCGGATCGGCTGGGTACGGGCCGCCCCGGACGTCATCCGCTCCCTGGTCGCCGCCCGCGCCTACGCGGACCTCGGCACCCCAGTCCTGGAGCAGCTCGCCGTGAACTGGCTGCTCAGCACCGGGGGCTGGGCGGAGGCGGTCGGTGTCCGGCGGGTACAGGCCCGGGAGAACCGGGACGCGCTGGTCGCCGCCGTCCGCCGCGAGCTGCCCGGCTGGGAGTTCTCGGTCCCGCGCGGCGGACTGACCCTGTGGGTGCGGACGGGCGGGCTGTCCGGCTCGCGGCTCGCCGAGGTCGGCGAGCGGGTGGGCGTCCGGGTGCCCTCGGGGCCCCGCTTCGGGGTGGACGGCGCCTTCGAGGGGTATGTGCGGCTGCCGTTCACGGTGGGCGGCGCGGTCGCGGACGAGGCTGCGGTGCGGCTCGCCGCGGCGGCCCGCCTCGTGGAGACGGGCGCCAGCGGGGGCGAGGAGAGCGCCCGGACGTTCGTGGCCTAGGTTCTGTCCGGCGATCATGTGACTTTCTGGCCAGTAGCGGCCGGGCCGCCGGGGCTGGAGACGGGGCGGCTCCGCGAGGCGGTTCCGCGCGGGTGTGCTGTCCGGGACCCGGTCCGCGCGGTGAGCCGCACGGCTGACCGCCCGGGCGATGAACCGCACGGTCACCGCGCGAGCGGTGCCATGGCGGAGGGGCCGGAACCCGAGCTGGGTTCCGGCCCCTCCGCCATGCGTTTGACGCTTCTGGGCTTCTTGCTCCCGGGCTTCTTGCTTCCGGGGGAGGGCCGTCCGCCGTGGGACGCGGTGGGCGGCCCTCCCGTGGAGGCTCTAGCCCTCGGCCACCGCGACCTCGGCGACCCCGGCGACCTCCGAGGGGACCGGCTCCGCGTCCGCCGGCGCGGTCCGCTCCGGCAGGAGGTCGAGCACCGCGCGCCGGTGCGTCTCGCTCGTCGCGTCGTCATAGGGGTCCGGGGTGGCCGGCACCTGGAGACGCAGGACGGGTCCGGCGCCCAGCCGGGCGTAGCCGCGGCCCGGCGGTACGTCCTGCGTCGGGGTCGTGTGCGGCGGCGCGCCCAGGATCATCGCGAGCTGGCCCACCGAGGCCGGCCCGAGCACCACGCGCGCGCGGGTGTACTGCCGTACCGCGTCACTCAGGAAGTCGAGGTGCTCGAAGTGCTCGGCCACCACCACCGTGACACCGGCCGCCCGGCCGTGCCGCAGCGGCACCTGCAGCAGGGACTGGGGGTCCGCGCCGCCGTCGGCGGAGGCCAGGTGGGCCAGCGCGGTCGGCCGGTCGACCAGGATCCACAGCGGGTTCCTGACGTCGTCGGGAGCGGGGTGTCCCGACTGGAGGGCACGGTTCGCGGCGATCAGCCGGCGCTCCGTCTCGTGCGCCGCCCACTCCAGGCTGGCGAGCGCCCCGGCCGCGCCGCACTCGACGGCCAGGACGCCGTCCCGCCCGGCCAGGCACGCGTACTCCCCGGTGCCTCCGCCGTCGACGATGACGACATCGCCGTACTGGAGGGCCTGGAGAGCGATGGAGCGCACGAGGGTGGTCGTGCCGGTGCCCGGTTCGCCCGCGATCAGCAGGTGGGGTTCCGTGGAGCGGACGCCGGTGCGCCAGACGACCGGGGGGACGTCCCGCTGTTCCTCGCCGTAGGTGAGGGGAAGCGTGCGCTGGACGTCGGCCGGGTCGGTGAAGCCGAGGACCGTCTCGCCGGGCGCGGTGACGAAGCGCTGGGCGGCGATGTCGGTGGGCAGCGGAGGGAGGACGGTGACGGTGAGTTCGTTGCCCTCCTCGTCCCACGCGAAGTGGTACTCACGGCCGCGGCCCGACTTGGCGTACAGGAGCTGCTCGATCCGCGCGCGGGCGTCCGGCTCGCCGTCGGTGAAGTACGCCGGGTAGCGGATGACCAGACGGGAGACCCGGCCGTCGTCGTCGAAGTCGTACGAGCCGAAGGCCTTCTCCCAGTCGCCGCCGTGGGCGTAGAGGGGAGCGGGGTCCTCGGCCGCCGAGAAGTACGGCACTAGGGCCTCGTAGAGCGACTGGAGGCGGCCGGTCTGCGCCTCGTCGGGGCCGGTCGAGGGCGGCGGGGTGCGTTCCCGGCCGGTCCAGGCTGCCGCCGCCATCAGGCTGATGACGGCGAGCAGCGGTCCGTACGGCACCAGCGCCACGACCAGGATCACCGAGGCCACCAGGAACAGCAGCGGCCCGCGCCGGTCCTTGGGGGTGGCGGCCCACTTGCGCCGTCCGGCCGCGGCCAGCCGGCGCAGTCCACGGGTGACCGTGATCAGTGGATGGAGGACATCGGTGGCGCTGTCGGCTGCCGTCCGGGCCAGCTCCCGGCTCTTGGCGATCTGTGCGTTGCCGTTGACGAGGATGCGGGGGAGAGGGCGCCGAGCCACTGCTGTCTCCTGAAGGTCCGTACGAGGTGGGGACGACGTCAGAACTTGATCCCGCCGAGGAGGCCCGCCAAGCTCTCCCCGCCGGCCTTGATGCTCGGCGCGATGGCCGTGCTCGCGAGGTAGAAGCCGAACAGCGCGGCCACCAGAGCGTGCGACGCCTTCAGTCCGTCCTTCTTGAAGAACAGGAAGACGATGATGCCGAGAAGGACGACGCCTGACATGGACAGAATCATTTGAGCTCTCCTGGTTCGTGGGGACAGTCACCATGAGTTGTTCCAGGATCACAGCATGTATCCATACGATAAAAGGTGCAACTGGGTGAATTTCGGCTGTTTTCACTCGCGCGATGGAGCCCTCTTGGGCCGCCTGAGCTGCTGTGTTGCGCCTTGCGCGCGTTTTGTGATCTTTGCCGCGGGCGGTGCCGGTCATGTACCCGCGGAGCCAGTACCCTGTCGATTCACCCGAACGGTTGCAGCGAGAGGCGGTCCGCCCCGATGAGTGAAGCCCCCGACCCCGAGGTCGTGGAGCTCGCGACCAAGATCTTCGATCTGGCGCGGCGCGGCGAGACGGAGACGCTCGTCGCGTACGTGGACGCGGGCGTTCCGGCCAACCTCACCAACGACCGCGGCGACTCGCTCGTGATGCTCGCCGCCTACCACGGCCACGCGGACGCGGTCCGCGCCCTGCTGGACCGCGGCGCCGAGGCCGACCGCGTCAACGACCGGGGCCAGACCCCGCTCGCCGGAGCCGTCTTCAAGGGCGAGGACGCCGTGATCCGGGTGCTCCTGGACGCCGGCGCCGACCCGGCCGCGGGCACCCCCTCGGCACTCGACACGGCGCGCATGTTCGCCAAGGCCGAGCTGCTCGAACTGTTCGGCGCACGCTGACGCCAACGCCCTGACCAGGCGTAACGGCGGGGAAACGACAGGAAAAAGGGAGGCGGAACGGGGCCGCCGGAAATACGGTCGCGGCAGGAAGAGCCGCCGAGTCATCATGACGACGTGATTCACGGACACGATGGCCGGGCAGATGTTGCCGCACCGCGCGGGCCGTGACGCGGCCCGTATGGGCCACCGACGAGAGGCAGAGGAAGATGGTCTACAGCAAGCAAGAGACGGCGGGCGCCCCGACGTGTTGTCACGCGGCCAGGTAATGCAGGATCCCGGTTGCGTCGACGCTTGATGTGAGGCTGTTTCCCATGTTCGATCCGGTCATAGCGCCCAGCGGTACGCTGCTCGGCCTGCTCCAGAGGGGCCGCGGCGACGGCACGCTGCACGCGCTCACCGCACCGCGCGCCGAAGCGCTCGCGGCGCTCAACCACTGTGTGCTGCGCGACCCCCGCCACGACTGGCAGGTGGAGAACCGCTCCCTGTACTACGCCCGTCTCTACCTTGATCTGAACGGCGAGCTGGACGAGATCGAGCGGCACCTCTTCGACGCCGAGGACGTCCTCGACACCTGCGAGACCCGCACCGGCCTCTCCCTCGCCGTGCTCGGCCACCTCGCCTCCTACGGCAGGACGGACGCCCTCGCGCTGCTGCGCGGGTACGCCGCCACCGGCACCAACTGGGCGTGGGCCCTGGACGAACTCGCCCTGCGCGACGACGACGCGGGCCTGCGCGCCCTCGCCGCCCCCACCCTCGCCCGCTTCCCGGCCGACCCGGAGGGCGAGGCCGCGCTCACCGCGGCCGTACGCGACGCGTTCGAGCCACGGCCCTGGCGGCTGTGGGCCGACGACCCGCGCCCCGCCATCGCCGCCCGCGTGCGGGGCGCCCAGGAAGCCGGCTCCTTCGACCGCTGGCAGCGCCAGATGCGGCCGGCCGGACCCCGCCCCGGCTGGAGCGTCCAGGCCGTCTTCGACTGGGCCCAGCAGGGCATCGACCGCGGAGCCGCCCTGCATGTGCCGGCCGCCCGCTGCCTGACCGCCGTCGCCGGCCCCGAGGACCGGCCCGAGATCGTCGAGGCGGCCCGGCACGGCGCGGACGGCGCCCGCTGCACCGCCCTGCGCTACCTCGCCGACGGCAACGACCCGGACGCCCTCGACCTGATCGAACAAGCCGTGGCGAACGGCTCGACGGCCGTCGCCGAGGCCGCCGTCGACGCCTTCGAACGGATGCGCAGTATGGCCGCCGTCGACCGTGCCCGGGGCTGGGCCCACCGGCCCGACACCCTCGGCGCCGCCGCCGGCCGCGTCCTCGCCTGCCGCGGCGGGCTGGGGGACCGAGACCTGGTGCTGGGCGCCCTGCGTGAGGCCGTACGGGGCGAGGGGCCCGACGCGCCGACCCTGTGGACCCTGGTCGACGGCGCCGGACGGCTCGGCATCGACTGCGCCGCCCCCGTCCTGCGCCATATCTACCGCGAGACCGCCTCCTCGCATCTGCGCCAGCGGGCCGCCCGCGCCTTGGCCGTCACCGACCCCACCTTCCCCGCCGGATTCGCCGTCGAGTGCCTGTGGGACTGCGAGGAGACCACCCGGGAGACCGCCGCACGGCACGCCGAGACCGGCGACGCCCGCGTGGTGGACCAACTGCGCCGACTGGCGTCGGATCCGGCCGAGGAGGCCGAGGTCCAGACAGCCGTCAGGAGCCGGATCGGGCCCGACATGCCCGCCGTGTGAACGTCCGGTGGCCCGCGGGCCGGAGTCGCGTGGACGCGGGCTGACCTGGACGGGTGCGGAGCGCAACGCTCACGGGACGTTCACCGTTCGCAAAGATCCAAGTTGACGCGGGCACGTCCAGTGCGGCGAGAACACCCGTATGCGTGTCGTCATCGTGACCGAATCCTTTCCCCCCGATGTGAACGGCGTGGCCCACTGCGCGCTCCAGACCGCCCGGCACCTCGTCGAACGCGGTCACGCTCCCCTCGTCGTCGCCCCGGCCACCGCCGCCGGCAACGGACCCGACGCCCTCGCGCCGTGTCCCGTCGTCCGTGTCCCCTCCCTCCCGCTCCCGGGCTACCCCCAGGTCCGCGTCGCCCTCCCCAGCCGACGCGTCGCCGCGGCCATCACCGAACACCGCGCGGACATCGTCCACCTGGCCAGCCCCTTCATCCTCGGTGTGCGCGGCATGGCCGCCGCCGCCCGGCTCGGCATCCCCGCCGTCGCCGTCTACCAGACCGACCTGGCCGGCTACGCCCGTACGTACATCAGCGCGGGCGAGGCCACCGCCTGGCGGCGCATCCGCTCCGTGCACGCCGCGGCCGACCTGACGCTCGCCCCCTCCAGCGCGGCCCTGCACGACCTGGAGACACACGGGGTGCCCCGCGTCCGGCTGTGGGCGCGCGGCGTCGACACGGCCCGCTTCCGGCCCGCCCTCCGCGACGAGGCACTACGCCGTGAACTGGCCCCCGACGGCGAGCTGATCGTCGGCTACGTCGGCCGGCTCGCCCCCGAGAAGCAGGTCGAACTGCTCGCCGGGGTCTGCGGACTCGACGGCGTCCGCGTCGTCGTGGTCGGCGACGGCCCCAGCGACACCACCCTGCGGGCGGCGCTCCCCGGCGCCGCCTTCCTCGGCCGCCGCACCGGCGACGAACTCGCGCGGATCTTCGCCTCGCTGGACGTCTTCGCGCACACCGGCCCCTTCGAAACCTTCTGCCAGACCGTCCAGGAGGCCATGGCCAGCGGCGTGCCCGTCGTGGCACCCGCCGCCGGCGGACCCCTCGACCTGGTGGACCACGGCCGCACCGGACTGCTCGTCCCGCCCCGCGACGGCGACGCCGTCCGGGACGCGGTGCTGACCCTGGCCGCCGACCCCGCGCTGCGGGCGGCCTACGGAGCCGCGGGACACGCCATGGTCGAGGGCCGCACCTGGGCCGCGGTGGGCGACCAGCTCATCGGCCACTACGAGAACGTCCTGTCCGCACGGAAGTTGGTGGCGGCATGGGCCTGAGGATCGTACGACTCGCCAACTTCGTCGCCCCCGCCTCCGGAGGCCTGCGCACCGCCCTGCGGGAACTCGGCGCCGGCTACCTGGCGGCCGGCCACGACCCGGTCCTGATCGTCCCCGGCGAGCGCGCGAGCGACCGGGAGACCGGACAGGGCCGCGTGATCACCCTCCCCGGCCCACTGCTGCCCGGCACCGGCGGCTACCGCGTCCTGACCGACAAGAGGAGAGTGGCCCGCCTCCTGGAGTCGCTCGCCCCCGACCGCCTGGAGGTCTCCGACCGCACCACCCTGCGCTGGACCGGCGTCTGGGCCCGGCGCGCCCGGGTGCCCGCCGTCATGGTGTCCCACGAGACCGCCGACGGCGTCCTGCGGACCTGGGGGCTCCCGGAAGGGATGGCCCGCCGGACCGCCGACGCCCTCAACGTCCGTACCGCGCACTCCTACGCGCGCGTGGTGTGCACCACGGAGTTCGCCGAGCGCGAGTTCGTCCGCGTCGGCGCCCGCAACGTCGTACGCGCACCCCTCGGCGTCGACCTGGAAGGGCGCCATCCGGACCTGCGGGACCCGGCGCTGCGGGCCCGCCACGCGCGCGTGGACGAGATCCTGCTCGTGATGTGCTCCCGGCTCTCGGTGGAGAAGCGGCCCGGCACCGCCCTCGACGCCCTGGAGTCGCTGCTGCGGCGCGGACGGCGGGCCGTGCTGGTCGTCGCCGGGGACGGACCGCTCAGGACCCGGCTCGAACAGCGGGCACGGGAGCGGAGGCTGCCCGCCACCTTCCTCGGCCATGTCGCCGACCGCGCTCTGCTCGGCTCGCTCCAGGCCTCGGCCGACGTGTGCCTGGCCCCCGGGCCCGCCGAGACGTTCGGGCTCGCCGCGCTGGAGGCCATGGCCTGCGGCACCCCCGTCGTCGCCAGCTCGCTGTCCGCCCTGCCCGAGGTGATCGGCTCCGCCGGGGCCACCGCCGCCGACAGCGGGGACTCCTTCGCGGACGCGGTCGGGCTGCTGCTCGGCCGCCGCGAGAGCGAGCGCCGGGCGGCGGCACGCGCGCGTGCTGAGTGCTTCGGCTGGGACACGGCCGTCGCGGGCTTCCTCGCCGCGCACGACGCCACGGTCCCCGCCGCATCCCGGCAGCCCGAACTCCGCGAACTCCACGAACTCCGCGAGTTCCAGGGGCGCCGAGGGCTTGAGGGACGTCAGGAGCTTCGGGAGTTCCCGGAGGGCGTGGCATGAGAGCGCTGCGCTTCGTGGCCCTCGGGGACTCGCTCACCGAAGGCGTGGGCGACCCCGTGGGGGACCGGTGGCGGGGATGGGCCGCGCTGCTCGCCCGCGGACTCGCCCCGATGGACGCGGCCGTGGAGTTCACCAACCTCGCGGTCAGCGGGGCGCAGACCCGGGACGTACTGGAGCGGCAGACCAAGGCGGCACTCGCCCTGCGGCCCGACGTCGTCTCCGTGCTCATCGGCGTCAACGACACCCTGCGCTGCACCTTCGACATCCACACCGTCGCCGAGCGGCTCGACACCGTCTACGCGGCCTTCCGCGCCCGGGACACCCTCGTGATGACGGCCTGCCTGCCGGACCCCGGCTCGATGCTCGGACTGCCGGGGGCCCTCGCCCGGCCGCTGGCCCGGCGGCAGCGCGCCGTCAACACCGTCGTGCACGCCCTCTCCGAACGGCACGGCGCGCTGCACCTGCACGCCGCCGAGGAGGACTGGCTGACCGACCGGGCCATGTGGAGCGCCGACCGGCTGCACCCGGGGGAGCGAGGGCACCGCCAACTCGCCCTGCGATTTCACGCCCTGCTCGCCGAACGGGGCATCGCCACCGGGGCCGCGCCCTCGGCGGACCCCGAGTTCCCCGTCCCGAGCCGTTCGGCGAGTCTCTGGTGGCTCGCCACCGCCGGAACGGGCTGGGTGGCCCGCCGGTGCACGGACCTGTTGCCCCAACTGCTCACCCTCGCCGCCTCCGAGGTACGCCACCGGGCCCGGGGCACCAGCGCCCGCCTCGACCTCAGCGCGGCCCACGCGGTCTCCGCGGCGCTCGCCGCCTTGTCGGTGGCTGAACAGGCGGATGCGGCTTGAGGGGTGGGGCTTGGGGGGTGGGGCTTGAGGGTCGCGGGTCTGGGGCCGGGCGGTCGGGCTGCCTGGGGCGGCTGGGCGAGGACGGGGCGGTCGATTGGTGCACGCGCCTCACATCCGGCTGCTGGGCGTACGGACCCCACGTCCCGCCCCGAGGCCGTACGAGCCCGGCGTCCCGCTCCGAGGTCGTACGAGCCCGGCGTCCCGCTCCGAGGTCGTACGAGCCCGGCGTCGCGCCCCGAGGCCGTACGAGCCCGGGATTCGGCTGCGGCGGCGTACGGGCCCGGCGTCGCGCCCCCGCCGTACCGCTCCCGAGGGGGCTCAGCGGCGGCGTACCGGTACGAAGCGGACCGGGGTTCCCGGGACCGCCTGGGCGGCGGCGGGGAGGTCCGCCGCGCGGACGACCGCGATGACCGGATACCCGCCGGTCGTCGGATGATCGGCGAGGAACACCACCGGACGCCCGTCCGGCGGAACCTGCACGGCACCCAGCACCATTCCCTCACTGGGGAGTTCACCCGTGCGGGCCCTCTCCAGGGCGGGCCCCCGAGTGCGCAGGCCGATCCGGTTGCTCGCGGGTGACACCTCGTAGGCGCGGCTCGTCAGCGTCCGCACGGCGGCGCTGGTGAACCAGTCGGCACGCGGTCCGGGGGTGACCCGCAGGACCAGCTCGGTCGGCGGCGCGGGCTGGGGAACGACGTCCACGCGCGCGTGCGGGTCACGCGGGCACCCCAGGGGGAGCACCGTTCCGTTGGTCAGCGGCGCGGGGCCGAGCCCCGACAGGAGGTCGGTGGAGCGGCTCCCGAGGACCGGCTCGACCGCGACGCCACCGGACACGGCCACATAGGAGCGCACTCCCGCGCGCGCGGGACCCACGTCCAGGAGCGCGCCCCCGGGGACCCGGACCGGCGCGCCCCAGGCGACCGGACGGCCGTCCACCGTGACCGGACAGGGCGCGCCCGTCACCGCCACGACGATCCCCGAACAGGGCCGCAGGGAACAGCCGTTGAGCGTCGTCTCCAGGACGGCCGCCGCTTCGGCGTTGCCGACGAGCCGGTTGGCCAGTGCCGCCGCCGGAGCGTCGAGCGCCCCCGAGCGCGGCACCCCGAGGTGCGCGTGGCCGGCGCGCCCCTGGTCCTGGACGGTGGTCAGGGCGCCCGCCCGCTCCACCGCGAGAGCCCGGTCGCTCATGAGCCCTCCACCGGGACGAAGCGGACGCGCGTGCCCGGCGCCAGCAGCGCGGCCGGCACGCGCGCGTGGTCCCACAGGACCGCGTCCGTCGTGCCGATCAACTGCCAGCCGCCCGGCGAACTGCGCGGATACACCCCCGTGTACGGGCCGGCGAGCGCCACGGAGCCGGCGGGCACCGCCGTACGCGGGGTCGCCCTGCGCGGCACGTGGTACCGCTCCGGCAGTCCCGTCAGGTACCCGAAACCGGGCGCGAACCCACAGAAGGCGACCCGGAACTCGGCCGCCGCGTGGATCGCCCCCACGTCCGGCACCCGCACCCCCCACAGCGCAGCCACGTCCGCCAGATCGGGACCGTCGTAGCGTACGGGGATGTCGACGGCCGCCTGCGCGCGCGTGCCCAGCGGGGGGATCTCCCAGCCCGGCAGCCGCTCCGCGACCCGCGCGGGGTCGGCCAGGCCGTCCAGGAGCACCGTGCGGGCCGCCAGCACGATCTCCCGCACCGCCAGCGAGCCCTCCGCGCGGCGCCGCAGCAGCTCGGCGTGCAGCGCTTGGGCGGCCTCGCCGGAGGAGACCTCCACGAGCAGGGCCCGGTCGCCGACGGGCAGGACTCTCGTCGGCCCGGAGGTGACCGCCAGGGCTGTGCGGCCACCCGCCGGGGTATCGCCCTCGGTGAGCGCCCGGGCCGCCCCGTGGCCGGCCCGGGCGCTGGTATCGGTGGACCCCGGACGTGTCGCCGGGCCGGTCGAGTGGGTTGTCATACGAACGCCTCCACGCGTACGCCCGAGGCCTCCAGCCGCTCGCGCACCCGGCGGGCCAGGCCGACCGCACCCGGCGTATCGCCGTGCAGGCACAGGGAGCGGGCGCGCACCACGACGCGTTCCCCGGAGAGGGCCGTCACCGCCGCTGACCGGGCCAGCTCCAGAGAGCGTTCCACGACCGCGTCGGCGTCCGTGATCACCGCGCCCTCCTGGGCACGCGGCACCAAGGTGCCCTCGACCGTGTAAGCGCGGTCCGCGAACGCCTCGGTGACGACGGGCAGTCCGGCCCGCTCGCCCACCTTCAGGAACTGCGAGGACGGCAGCCCGAGCACGGGCAGACCGGCACCCGCCAGCAGCACACCCTCCACGACCGCCGAGGCCTGCTCCTCGTCGCGCACGATCCGGTTGTACAGCGCGCCGTGCGGCTTCACGTACGCCACCCGGGAACCCGCCGCCCGCGCGAAGACCTCCAAGGCGCCGATCTGGTACGCCACTTCGGCCGCCAGCTCGGCGGGCGGCACGTCCATGGCGCGCCGCCCGAACCCGGCCAGGTCGCGGTAGGAGACCTGGGCGCCGATCCGTACCCCCCGCTCGGCCGCCTGTTCGCACACCCGTCGCATGGTGGCCGCGTCCCCGGCGTGGAAACCACAGGCCACGTTGGCGCTGGTGACGACGGACAGCAGCTGTTCGTCGTCGGTCAGCCGCCAGCGGCCGAAGCCCTCGCCGAGATCGGCGTTGAGATCGATCCGGGTCATGGGATGCCCTGTCTCCTCGTCCGGCCTCTTCAGGCCACTCGGTACTGCTCGTCGCGGGCGTGCGTGAGGAACATCCGCTCGGGCGCGTGGGTGATCGCGAACGGCGGACGCGACGCCGTCACGGCCGCCCGGGGCGTCACCCCGCAGGCCCAGAACACCGGGATGTCGTCCGGGGCCGCGACCACCGGATCACCGAAGTCGGGGCGCCAGTGCCCGACCACCTCCGTGGGCTCGTCCACCGGTTCGCCGTGTTCCCTGCCGTGTTCCCACACGCGGTAGCGCGGCTTCGGCGAGTGGGCCGGCGGCGGGATCCGGACGGTGTGGTCGACGTTCACAGCAACTCCTTGCCACGGGGCCCGGAGAGTCCGGGCCGGGACGGAGGGGTCGTGCTCATGGGCACCTCGCGGGAGGAACGGAGGGTGCTTGAGGACTGAGCCGTGCCGTGCTTGGGCGGGGGCGGCGCTCGACTGGAGTGGGGGTGGGTCCGTTGGGCGGTGCGCGGGGCGGGGGCGTGCGGGTTGTTGTGCGGCGCCTTTCCGAAACGGTAGAGGATTGTTGAACGATTCTTCAATACCCCTGTTGTCTCGTTCTCGCGCCTGATTGAATTCCGGGCATGGCAGAGCTGACGGGACTGGCGGACGACCGAGCGCTGTTGGGACGGACGAGCACCGCCGAGCGGGTTGCGGACATCCTCAGGACCCGTATCGCCGACGGCTTCTTCCCGCCCGGCACCCGGCTGTCCGAGGACAGCATCGGCGGCGCGCTCGGCGTCTCGCGCAACACCTTGCGGGAGGCGTTCCGGCTGCTCACGCACGAACGGCTGCTGGTGCACGAACTCAACCGCGGAGTCTTCGTGCGGGTGCTCACCGTCGAGGACGTCGAGGACATCTACCGCACCCGGGCCCTCGTCGAGTGCGCCGTCGTACGCGGGCTCGGCGGGCCCCCGTACGCCGTGGACGGGCTCGCCGGGGCCGTCGCGGAAGGGCAGCGGGCGGCCGGTGAGGGGGACTGGAGAGGGGTGGCCACCGCCAACATCCACTTCCACCGGGAACTGGTCGCTCTCGCCGGCAGCGCCCGTACGGACGAGGTGATGCGCAGCGTCTTCGCGGAACTCCGGCTCGCCTTCCATATCGTGGACGACCCACGCCGGCTCCACGAGCCCTACCTCACCCGCAACCTCCAGATCCTCCAGGCCTTGCAGCGGGGCGACCGCGACCGCGCCGAGCACCTCCTCGCCGGCTACCTCGCCGACTCCCTCACGGACATGGTCGAGGTGTACGCGCGGCGGGTGGCGGACGAGGGGCCCGGGGGCGGCCGAGCGGGGGCATCCTCTTCCTAGGGCTAGGGCTAGGGCTAGGGCTAGGGCTAGGGCTGGGGCTGGGGCTGGGGCTGGGGCTGGGGCTGGGGCTGGGGCTGGGGCTGGGGCTGGGGCTGGGGCTCGGGCTCGGTCCGTCCAGGGCCATGGCCTGGTTCCGGTCCAGGTCCAGGTCCAGGTCGGCGGCGTGGGCGTGGGCGGGCCGGGGGTGGCGGTCGCTTCTGGGCCGTTTCGACCGTTGTCGGACCGAGGACCTAGTCTGTGCACCGTGACTTCGCCTGCATCGACGGACAGCGTTCCGCCCCAGCTCAGCGCGGGGCCGCGCCCGGCTCCGGGTCCGGCCGCCGACGAGGGTCTGGCGCGGCGGCTGCGCGCGCTCGCCTGCACCGCGCCGCTGCACGACCTGGACGTACGCAAGGCGAACCTCGCGGGCGAGTACACGGTGTACGGCATGGCCGAGGTCGCCCTCGCCGCCATCGACCTCGTCACGCTGAACATGGACTTCGACACGGGCGCCGACCACGACCAGATAGTGGCCAGGCTCATCCCGCGCATCGCCGCCCAGGCCCCGCGCCGCCCCGTCGCCGAGCACGAGCGCGTGGCCCGCTGGGTCCTGGAGAACCTGATCAACGTCGGCAGTGTCGACCGCGGCTTCCGCGCCGTCTACGGCACCTTCGACCCGGACGGTTCGTACGTCCGCCGTGACTACGACTTCAAGCTGATCGAGGAGGTCCCGGGCTACGGGGGCGGCGTCTACCTCCGTACCACCGACGAAGCGGTCAACGTCCTGGTCGGCGCCCTCGACACCGACGTCACCAGCGCGCAGATCGCCGCCGAGGTCAAGCTGGAGGTGCTGATCAGCCGGGGCCGGCTGGCCGACGCCCAGCTCGCCGCCGAGCAGGCCCGCTACCGGACCGTGCAGTACGCGGAGACCCTCCGCAAGGCCCTCGACGCCACACGACGCAACGTACGGGCGGTCGACTGGCTCCAGACCGTCCCGGACATGATCGCCGAGGCCCTGGACCACGTCGCCGACCGCTATCGCCACGAGAACGCGATCCTCACCAACATCCGCAAGGCCCGTGACGAGTCCGAGGACCCCGAGCAGAAGCGGCGCGCGGCCGAGCTGGTCGACATCGTCAAGGACTGCATCCGCCGGCACACCCAGCTCCAGTCCCGCCTGCTGGAGGCCGGACCGCTGTTCCGCGCCGAGCAGGACCGGCAGGCCTTCGGCACGCCCATGACCACCTCGGGGATCGACCTGTACGGGCATCTCGTCGCGCCCGTCCTGCCGCTCCCGGTCGAGAACGCCCTGCGGGTCACCGACGCCTTCTTCGCGCGCGGGACGGGCCTGCGCACCCCCGCCGCCGTCCGCGTCGGCGATCTCGTCGACCTGCTGCTCACCCCGCCCCAGGAGCGGGAGCACCTCGGCGCGGAGATGCCCGAGCCCGACCTGATCGCGACCCCGGACGACAGCCGCTTCAGCGAGGAGCAGCTCGCCTCCGCCATGGAGCTGCTGAACCTGCCCGCCGACGCCCCGCGCAGACTCTCCGGCCTGCTGGCCGACGCGCGCCGCCGCGACCCCGACCTGCCCTATCTGGTCGCTCTGCTGGCCGTGCACGCCGCGAGCCCGCCGGTCGGCACCGCCTACCGCCAGGGCGAGGAGCGCCTGTTGTTCGCCGTGGACGACGGAACGGAGCTGGACGACGAGGAGTTCGGCGGCGCCGACCTGATCGTCGGCATGGCCCTGCTCGACGCGGCCGGGATGAAGGCGGACCGCGCGTGAACGGCCCGTACCCCGCCCCCGTACGCGCCGGCCGTCCCAACGGCGCCGGCCGTCCCGACCACTTCGACCGCCCCGACGGCGTCGACCATGCCGACCGCCTCCACCATTCGGGCCACTTCGGTCACCCCGACCACCCCCACCACCTCGGCCACCCGAATCATCCCGACCGTTTCGACAAGGAGTCCCAGCCGTGACCGAGCACGTCGAGTGGAGTGAACCGGAGGCCACCGCCGCGCCGGCGAACGCCCCCGTCACCCCGGCCGACGCCGCCGACGCGGCGCGGCTCGTCGCCTTCGGACTCCAGCCCAAGCTGCAGCCCGCCCGCGACCAGGAGTACGCCGAACTGCTGCGCCGCTACCGCGAGGACCCGCCCTTCGCGCGGCTCGCCGACGCGGTCGCCGCCGGCCTCGGGCTCATCGTCCTGGAGGTGTCCCCGCGCGCGGGGATGGCGGTCACCGCCGCCGAGGACTCCGTCTTCGCCGTCCGCATGGGCGACTACGCGCGCCGCGCCTCGGCCGACTCCGCGGACCGCTTCCTGCACGGCCTCGCCCACCTCGCCGTCGCCGCCATGGCCTTCCCGCGCCCCGAGGACCTCGCCGACGACGGATACATCGGCCGCGTGTCGGTCAACGGCGTCGACGCGTTCGTACGGCAGGCCTGCCGCCGTCTGGAGGAGCGCGCCGAGGAGACCGGCGAGAACACCGACCCGGCGACGGACGCCCCGGGCCTGGAGGCGGCCTGGCGGATCTGGGCCCGGCGCAGTTCCACCGGCGCCACCAAGGACGCCCGGAGACTGGCCGGCTCGACCACCGGCATCATCGCGAAGGCCGTCGCGTTCCTCACCGACTCCGGCTTCCTCCAGCGCACCGGGGACGACGCCGGCGGCACCTACCGCACCACCGCCCGCTACCAGCTCCAGGTCCGTGACATGGCGGGCAGCGCCGCCCTGGGCGAACTGCTGGAGCTGGGCATCGTCCCGGTGACCGACGGCACCGCGACCCTGCTGCCCGCCGAGGACACCGACGACCTGGAGCTGGCGGCCGGCGCCGGACTGCCCTTCCACTCCTGACGCCGGCCCCACCACGGCACCCCACCCGTTCCGCCTCCCCTCACCACGACGAGAGTCCGCCGCCATGTACGAGCTGTCCCGGGTCCGCCTCTACTCCATCGGGCCTGCCGGCGCGCGCTACGCCGACACCGTGCTGGACCTGCGCGGAGTCGGCGAGCCCGTGCCCGACCCCGCGCCCACCCAGGCGGAGTTCTTCGAGGAGGAGCCGGTCGGCCCGCCGCGCCGCCCCGCGCCCGCCGGCGTCCTCTTCCTGGAGAACGGCGGCGGCAAGTCGGTGCTGCTCAAGCTGATCTTCTCGGTGATGCTCCCCGGCCACCGCAACACCCTCGGCGGCGCCAGCTCCGGCGTGCTGCGCAAGTTCCTCCTCGCCGACGACTGCGGACACGTCGCCCTGGAGTGGCAGCACACGCTCACCGGCGAGTGCGTCGTCGTCGGCAAGGCCAGCGAATGGCGCGGACGCCAGGTCTCCAACGACCCGCGCAAGTTCGCCGAGGCCTGGTACTCCTTCCGCCCCGGCCCCGGCCTCAGCCTCGACAACCTGCCCGTCGCCGAGGCCACCGCCGTACGCCCCTCCGCCGAAGGCACCTCCGGCGCCCAGGGCAGGCGCCGCACCATGAAGGGCTTCCGGGACGCGATCACCGAGGCGGGCAAGGCGTACCCCCACCTGGAGGTCCACTGGGAGGAGATCCACGACCGCTGGAACGAACACCTCGGCGACCTCGGCCTCGACCCCGAACTCTTCCGCTACCAGCGGGAGATGAACGCCGACGAAGGCGAGGCCGCGGGCCTATTCGCGGTCAAGAAGGACTCCGACTTCACCGACCTGCTGCTGCGCGCCGTCACCGACACCCGCGACACCGACGGACTCGCCGACCTCGTGGGCGGTTTCGGCAACAAGCTCGGCCGACGCGACGAACTCATCGCCGAGCGCGACTTCACCGCCGGTTCGGTCGACCTCCTGGGACGCATCGTCGACGCCGCCGAGGCCCGGGCCCGCGCGCGGGACATCCACACCGGCGCCGAGCGGCGGACCCGGTCCCTCGCCCGCCGGCTGTCGGCGCGCGCCGTCCAGGAGCGGGTACGCGCGGGAGAACTGGCCCAGCGGGTCACCGCCGCCGCCTACGCCGTCACCCACGCCGAGGGCGGACGTGAGCGCAGCGCGCTGATCGCCGCCGAACTCGCCTACCGGCACGCCTCCCTGGCCCTCGCCGCAGCGGAGAAGTCCGCCGCCGCGCAGAAGCGCGAGCTGGCCGACGCGCGCACCCTCCACTCGGCCTGGCAGGCAGCCGAGGCCGTACTGCGGCACCGCGCCGCCGCCGACCGCTCCACCCGCGTGGCCGCCGCCATCCGCGAGGCCGAACGGGACGCGGCGCCCGCCCTCGCCGCCCGCGCCCGCGCCGCCGTCGACCTCGTCCGCGCCCTGCACCGGGCCGCCGACGGGGCCGAGTCGCTCGCCAACGAGGAGGAGGAGCGCTCCGCCGCCCTCCAGGAGACCGGCGAGCGTTCACACGCCGACGCGACCGCCGCCGCCACCGCCGCACAGCGCGCCCGCAGCGAGGCCGGCCATCTGAAGCAGCGACTGGCCGAGGTCGAGCAGGAGACCGCCGAGGCGGTCCGCGCGGGCTGGCTCGACGACAGCGCCCCCGACGCCGACCCGGCGCGGGCCGCGCTCGCCGCGAGCGACGCGGAGAAGACCGCCGTCGCCCGCTGGGACACCGCCCGCGAGGCCGCCCGGAGGGCCGCCGACCACGCGCGGGAGGCGGCCTCCGCCGAGTCCCGCGCCGAGCTGACGGCGGCCCGCGCGGCGGACGCGGCGACGGCCGCCGACAGCCTGTACGCGGCGGAGCGCCGCACGGCGGAGGCCCTCGCCCAGGAGGAGCGGCTCGCGGAACTGCTCGGCCTGCCGGGCACCGACGCCCGAGGCGCCGTGCCCCGGCCCCGCCGCGACGAGGAGACCGACGCCGCCCGGGGTCCGGCCGGCGGCACGCCCCCGCTCGCGGACGGCACCCCCGGACTCGCCGACGGCGCGCCCCTGACGCCGGAACAGCTCGACCAGTACGCCGACGAACTGCGCGAACTCCTCGAAGACGGCATCGCCTCCGCCGAGCGCAACCTCTTCGACCTGCGCACCGCCGCGGCCGACGACGCGCGCATCCTCGGAGCGCTCGGCGACGGCGGCCTGCTGCCCCCCGGCCCGGACGTCCTCGCCACCGTCGAGTACCTCGGCGAACACGGCATCCCCGCCCTGCCCGGCTGGCGCTACCTCGCCCAGGCCGTGGACCCCGTCGACCACGCGCGTGTGCTCGCCGCCCGCCCCGAGCTGGTCGACGGCGTGATCATCACCGACCCGGACACCCACGCCCGGGCCCGCGAGGCGCTTGGCGAGGCCGCCCTGCTGCCGCGTTCCGCCGTCGCCGTCGGCACGGCCGCCGCGCTGCTCGCCCCCACCCCGGCCGACGACGCGGGCGACGGCGGCGTCTTCCTCGTACCGCCGAACCCGGCCATGCACGACGAGCACGCCGCCGACGAGGAACGGCAGGCGCTCCGGGCCCGCGCGGGCCGGCGGGACGAGGAGATCCGCACCCTCGCCGCCCGCCTCGGCAAGGACCGCGAACTGGCGGCGCGGCTCGCGTCCTGGCGCACCGGCTGCCCGGCGGGCCGCCTCGCCGAACTGGCCGCGACCGCCCGGGACGCCCGCGCGTTCGCCGAGGAGGCCGAGGCCGAGCTGGCCGAGGCGCGCACCGTCCGCGCCGAGGCCGACGAGACGGCCGCCGACGCCGCCCACGTACGCGACGAGCGGCAGGAGACCGCCCAGAAGGCCCGGCGTGCCGCCGACGCCCTCGCCGGACTCGCCTTCCGGCTCCGCGAACGCGCCGGCTGGCAGGTCAGACTCCGCGAACTCGCCGACGAGGCCGCCGAGTCCGAGGCCCGCGCCCAGGAGTGCCTGGAGCGGGCCCGCGCCGCCGACGAGGACCGCCGCGCCGCCCAGCGCGCCGCCGACGACGCCCGCCGCACGGCCCGCGCCCTGCGCGCCGAGCGCGCGGAGATCGCCGGTGCCCCGGACGACGTGACCGGGGACGACACGGCCGCGCAGTCCTCCCTCCCCGCCCTGCGCGAGGCCTACCGGGCCGCGTCACAGCTCTACGAGAAGGTCGGCGTCGGCGCCGACCTGCGCGCCGAACAGGCCCGCGCGGAAAGCGACGAGAGCGCCGCGCTCGCCGAACTGGACCGCCTCAGCAACAAGGTCCGCACCCGCGCCGCGCAGCTCCTGGAGTCGCCCGACGGATCGGACGGCCCCTCCCGGCAGGCCGCCGTCGCCCGCGCCGAGGAACTGGTGCAGCTCCTGGAGACCCGGATGTCCACCGCCAGCGAGCAGCTCGGCCGGCTGCGCGGCGAGGCCGAGCGGCACGCGCCCGAGGAAGGCGACGCCCACACCGAGCTGGCCGAGGACCTCGTACCGCGCGACGCCGAGCACGCCCAAGCGCTGTTGCGTACCGCCACGACCGAACTCGCCACCCGCACCGAGGCGTTGGAGCGGGCCCGCGAGTCGCACGCCGAGTTCCTCGCCGCCCACCGGTCCGCCGAGGACGCCGCCGGCGGCTTCGACGAGACGGCGGCCCTGCTCAGAGACCTGCTGCGGGAACACTCCGACGACGAGCAGGACGAGCCCGAGCCCTACCCCGGAAGCCTCGAAGAGGCCCGGCACTCCGCCGCCGAGAGCCGCCGCTCGCTGCGCGGCTGCGCCGCCGACCTCAGCGCCGCCGAGGCCGCCGTCCGCGAGGCCTCCGACATCCTCGTACGGCACGCCAACTCCACCCGCTTCGAGCAGGTGCGCACCCCCGCCCGGCAGCAGATCCGCGAACTGCCCGCCGCCTCGCTCCCCGAGCACGCCCACAAGTGGGCGGAGGCCTTCGCGCCCCGACTGCGGGTGCTCACCGACGAGTTGGAGCAGCTGGAGCGCAACCGCGACTCCATCGTGGACCGGCTGCGGGGGCTCGTGGAGTCCGCCCTCGCCACGCTGCGCTCCGCACAGCGGCTGTCCCGGCTCCCGGAAGGCCTCGGCGAATGGTCCGGACAGGAGTTCCTGCGCATCCGCTTCGAGGAGCCCGACCAGGCCACCCTCACCGAGCGGCTCGGCGAGGTCGTCGACGAGGCCACCCGCGCGGCGGTCAAGAAGAACTCGGACATGCGGCGCGACGGGATGTCCCTGCTGCTGCGCGGGGTCAGCGCCGCCCTCCAGCCCCGCGGTGTCGCCGTCGAGATCCTCAAGCCGGACGCCGTCCTGCGCGCCGAACGCGTCCCCGTCGGGCAGATGGGCGACGTGTTCTCCGGCGGCCAGCTCCTCACCGCCGCCATCGCCCTGTACTGCACGATGGCGGCCCTGCGCAGCAACGACCGGGGCCGGGACAAGCACCGGCACGCGGGCACCCTGTTCCTCGACAACCCCATCGGCCGCGCCAACGCCACGTATCTGCTGGAACTCCAGCGAGCCGTGTCGGATGCGCTCGGTGTCCAACTCCTCTACACCACCGGCCTGTTCGACACCACCGCCCTCGCCGAGTTCCCGCTCGTCATCCGTCTGCGCAACGACGCCGACCTGCGCGCGGGCCTGAAGTACATCAGCGTCGAGGAACACCTCCGGCCGGGCCTCCCGCGCGAGGTCCCGGCGGGGGAGGCCGCACACACGGAGATCACCGCGACCCGCATGTTCAAACGACCGGCACCGGTCGCGCCGTAACGACCCGGGGACGGGGGCAGGGGTTTGCGCGTCGGCCGGGGCGGGCCGCGCGGCTCCCCGACCGCCGGCCGGTCCCTCGGTGTGGTCAGCTCCCCGGGCACGCGCCCGTCCAGTCCGACAAGGGGCCGGTCAGTCCCCTGGGCAGGCGCGAGCCCGCGAGAGCCTGGGACACCATCCGGGGGGCAGCTCCCGGAGTCTGCGTCGCGTTCTTACGAGGCGGTCAGGCGTCCTCCTTCACCAGGTCGGCGCACTTCTCGCCGATCGCCATCGTCGTGATGCACGGGTTCACCGAGATCAGATCCGGCATCACCGAACCGTCCGCGACCCGCAGACCCTCGACCCCCTTGACCCGCAGCCGCGCGTCGAGCGGGGCCGACGGGTCGTCGTCCGCACCCATCTTCACCGTGCAGGACGGGTGGTAGACGGTGTTGTGCGTCTTGCGGATGTAGTCCAGCAGCTCGTCGTCGGAGCGGACGTCCGGTCCCGGGGCCAGCTCGGCGCCCGCCCAGCCGCCGAGCGCCGGCCGGGCGACGATCCGCCGCGCCAGCTTCAGCCCGTACGTCATCACGCGCACATCGTGCTCGTGCGTGAAGTAGCGCGGGTCGACCATCGGCTTGTCCCGGTAGTCACGGGTCCGCAGCCGCACGGTGCCGCGTGATCTCGCGCGGGTCACGTTCGGGGTGAGGCAGAACGCGTTCTCCGAGGTCGGGAAACCGTGCCGGACCGTGTTCATGTCGAACGGCACGGAGCCGTAGTGGAACATCAGGTCCGGCCGGTCCAGGCCCGGTTCGGTGTCGTAGAAGATCCCCGCCTCCCACCACTGGCTGGAGGTGGCGGGCATGGGCTGCCGGGCCTCCCACATGATGACGCCCTCGGGATGGTCCTGGAGGTTCTCGCCGACCCCCGCCGCGTCGACGACCACCTCGACACCGACCTCGCGCAGATGCCCGGCCGGTCCGATCCCCGACAGCATGAGCAGCTTCGGGGAGTCGATGGAACCGCAGGACACGATCACCTCACGGCGTGCGCGGACCGTCCGGGTGCGGACGAGACCCGGGTCGAGGTACTCGGCGCCGACACACCTGCGCCCCTCCAGGAGCAGCTTCTTCGCCCGCACCCCCGTGCGTATCGCGAGGTTCGGCCGCTTGCCCATGACCGGGTGGAGATAGGCGACCGACGAGGACTGCCGGATGTTGTTCTCGTCGGAGTTGATCTGGAACCAGTTGGCTCCCCGGACCACCGTCCTCCCGCTGTTGAACGGGGTGGCCGGGATGCCTTCCTCCGCGCACGCCTCCAGCAGGGCCGCACCGCACGGGTCCTCGCCCTTGAGCGTGCGCAGCTTCACCGGGCCGGTGCGGCCGTGGTGGTCGCCGGGGGCGTCGTTCGACTCCAGCCGCCGGTAGAGCGGGAAGAGATCGGCCGAGCCCCAGCCCGTACAGCCCGCGGCGGCCCAGTCGTCCAGGTCCTCGGCCGGAGCCCAGAAGGCGATGCACGAGTTGTGCGACGAGCAGCCGCCCAGCACCTTGGCCCGGGCGTGCCGCATGAAACTGTTGCCGGCCGCTTGCGGTTCGACCGGGTAGTCCCAGTCGTAGCCGGACTCCAGCAGGCCCATCCAGCGGTCCAGTCGCAGGACGTCCTCGTCCCCGACGTCACTGGGACCGGCCTCCAGCACGCACACGGTGACGGACGGATCCTCCGACAGCCGGGCCGCGACCACATTGCCCGCGGTGCCCCCGCCGACCACCACATAGTCGAACTCGTCCACGCTCATGCGACGCCGCCCTCCTTCGGCCGGCCGTCGACAACCCCCGGCCGCAACGGTGACCGGAGCCGCCGGGGGAGCGGCCGGCCCGTCCTCCGGTCAGGCATCGGTACCTCCCAGCCGGCCCGTCAACCACGAGTGGAACGCGCCGATGTGATGCTCCGTCGGAACCAGCACACCTCCGTCGCGATAGGCCCGGGACGCCATCGCGGGCTGAGTGCGCTCGCAGGCCGCGAAGTCCTGCTCGTTCACCCGGTGGAACAGCTCCACCGACTTGGACAGGTCCGCGCCCGACTCGACCACCTCGGGGGCGTAGAGCCAGTCGCACTCGACGAGCGTGCGGTCCTCGGCGAGCGGGAACATGCGGTGCAGGATGACGTGGTCCGGGACCAGGTTGACGAAGACCGTCGGTTTCACCGTGATCGCGTAGTAACGGCGGTCCTGCTCGTCCGCCACCTCGGGCAGCCGGGCGAACCCCTCGCTGCCGTCCACGGTGAACCCCTTGACCTCCTCGCCGAACGCGGCGCCATGCCCCACGTAGTACTGGGCGGCATACCCCTCGGCGAACTCCGGCAGCACATCGGTCAGTTCGGGATGGATCGTCGCGCAGTGATAGCACTCCATGAAGTTCTCGACGATCAGCTTCCAGTTCGCCCGCACGTCGTAGGTGACGCGCCGGCCGAGCGCGAGGTGCTCGGTGCCGTAGTGCTCGATGGCTGCGGCCGTGCCGAGCCGCTCCACGGCCGCGCCCACGACGGAATCCTCGAACGAGGGCGGTTCCGCCGCCAGACACACCCAGGCATAGCCCAGCCACTCGCGCAGCGCGACTTTGACCAGGCCGTACGCGTCACGGTCGACGTCCGGCATCTTCACCAGGTTGGGGGCGGCCACCAGTCTGCCGTCGAGGTCGTACGTCCAGGCGTGGTAGGGACATTGGAGGTTGCGCCGCACCTCGCCGGACTCCTGCGTGCACAGGCGGGCGCCCCGGTGCCGGCAGATGTTGAGGAACGCGCGCAGCTCGCCCGTGCGGGAGCGGGTCACCAGCACGCTCTCGCGGCCGACCTGCACCGTGCGGAAGGCTCCCGGCCGGGCGAGGTCGCCGGAGCGGACCGCGCAGAACCACATCGACTCGAAGAGCCGCTCCTGCTCCTGGCGGAAGATCTCCGGGTCCGTGTAGTAGCGCCCGGGGAGGGTGGCGATGAGGGACGGGGGCAGTGGAGACGGGGGCAGCGACGGGGGCAGCGGGGACGGGGAGGCGGGGATCGTCGTCACGGGCGGGCTCCTCAGGCGGGCGCGGTGGCGAGGCGGTGGGGATCGAACAGGCCGATGGGGTGCTCCGTCGTGCCCTCCAGGGCGAGGTCGGCGAGGATCTCGCCGACGACCGGCACGAACTTGAAGCCGTGCCCGGAGAACCCGCAGGCCACCGTGACCGACTCCGGATGGGCGGGATGGCGGGCTATGACGAAGTGTTCGTCGGGCGTGTTGGAGTACATGCAGGTGGATGCCTTGAGGAAGGTGCCGGGCAGATCGGGGATGTGGCGCGCCGTCTGGTCCGCCATGGCCCGGATCTCGTCCTCGCGCACCGTCCGGTCGATGTCCTCAGGGGTGCATTCGACGCCGCCCTGGCGGAAGAAGGCGACCTTGGCGCCCAGCTCCGGTCCGTCGATGGCGGGGAAGCCGTAGACCTGGACGCCCGCCTCGTCCTCCCAGATGTAGATCGGGTGCTTCTCGGGCACGAACGGCGCGGTGCCGCCGCGCGGCTGGAACCAGTACATGACCTGGCGCTCGATCCGGAACGGCACCCCGAGATCCGAAAGCAGCCTCGGGGCCCAGGCACCCGGGCAGATGACCAACTGGCCCGCCGTGTACGTGTTCTCGGCGGTGTGCACCCGCACGCCGTCCCGGACCGGCTCCCAGCGGGTCATCGGCTCCTCGAAGCGCAGGTCGGCGCCCTGCCGGGTGGCGAGCTGAAGGTGCGCGGCGACCGTGTTCTCCGGGCGGACGAGTCCCGCGCGGGCCTCGAACAGCGCCACTTCGTCGTCACGCGGGTTCAGCGTCGGGAAGCGGCGGCGGATCTCCGCCGCGTCCAGCATCTCGTGGGGCAGGTCCCACTGCCGCGCCGACAGGACCGAACCCGCGACGGTCCGCGAATCGGGCGGCCCGACCATCAGGCCGCCGCAGAGGGTGGCGATGTCACGGCCGGTGGCCCGCTCCAGGTCCTCGTACAGCTCATAGGCGCGCAGCAGCAGCGGCACGTACGCCGGGTCCTCGAAGTAGGACTGGCGGGTGATGCGTGAACCGCCGTGACTGGAGCCCCGGTTGTGCACCGGGCCGAACTTCTCCAGACCGAGCACACGGGCGCCGCGGGCCGACAGATGGTGGGCGGCGGCACTGCCCATACCGCCGAGACCGATCACGATGACGTCGTAGGTGGGGGACACGGGGCCTCCTCATGCCTTGCGTTTTCCGGCTGTTGTCTCTCCATCGGATTCAACGGCGGATTCGGTTCATTTCCGGATCGAAGAGCGGTTCGTCGCGGACGGTCGCGGGGATCTTCTCGCCGAAGTAGTCGACGTGGACCCCCGTCCCGGCGGGGAGCACGGGCAGCCAGGCGTAGGCGACGCAGCGGCCCAGCGTGTAGCCGTACGAGGCGCTGGTGACGTATCCGGCCGGGGTGCCGTCGACGTGCACGGGTTCCTTGCCGAGGACTACGGCGGCGGGGTCGTCGAGGAGGAGCGCGGTGAGCCGGCGGTCCGGCGCTCTCCCGGCGAGGTCCCGCAGGGCGTCCTGGCCGACGAAGCCGTCCTTGTCCATGCGGACGGCGAAGCCGAGCCCCGCCTCGAACGGGTTGTGCTCGTCGGTCATGTCGGTGCCCCAGGCCCGGTACCCCTTCTCCAGGCGCAGCGAGTTGAAGGCGGAACGCCCGGCGGCGATCACCCCGTGCGGCCGGCCCGCCTCCCACAGGGTGTCCCAGAGGCGGAGTCCCAGGTCGGCCGTGGTGTACAGCTCCCAGCCGAGTTCTCCGACATAGCTCAGCCGCATCGCGGTGACGGGGACATGGCCGATGTAGGTCTCCTTGGCGCGGAAGTAGCCGAAGCCCTCGTGCGAGAAGTCGTCCCGTGTCAGCGGCTGCACGAGGTCGCGGGCGAGCGGCCCCCACACTCCGACGCAGCAGGTGCCGGACGTGATGTCCCTGATGTGCACGTCCTGCGGGGCGTGGCGCAGCAGGTGGTCCAAGTCGGCGGGGGAGTTGGCGCCGACCTGGAAGCGGTCGGGGGCCAGCCGGGCGACGGTGAGGTCGGAACGCACGCCTCCCGACGCGTCGAGGAGCAGGGTGTAGATGACCGCGCCGGGCTTCTTGCGGAGGTTGTTGGAGGTCATGCGCTGGAGGAAGGAGAGGGCGCCCAGTCCTGAGACGTCGAGCCGGCGCAGCGGGGTCATGTCGTAGAGGGCGACCTTCTCCCGGGTGGCCCGGGCCTCCGCCGCGGCGATGGGCGACCAGTGGCGGGCCGACCAGGCGTCGCGCCCGGGAAGCGGGCCGAGGGCGTCGACCAGCGGGGCGTTCGCCTCGTACCAGTGCGGGCGCTCCCAGCCGCCGGCCTCCAGGAAGTGCGCGCCGAGCTGCTGTTGCCGGGCGTGGAAGGGGCTGACGCGCAGGGGGCGCGGGTGCTCCATCGGCTGGAGGGGGTGCAGGATGTCGTACACCTCGACGAACTGCTGTGAACCGCGTTCACGCACATACGCGGGTGAACGCTGCGCCTCCTCGAATCGCGTGAGGTCGCACTCGTGCAGGTCGACGGAGGCGCGCCCGTCGACCATCCACTCGGCGACGGCCTTCGCCACACCGGCCGAGTGGGTGACCCAGACGGCCTCCGCCAGCCAGAACCCGCGCAGCTGCCGGGACTCGCCGAGTACGGGCATGCCGTCCGGAGTGAAGGAGAAGACCCCGTTGAACCCCTCCTCGATCTCCGTCTCGCGCAGATTGGGCATCAGCCGGCGGCACTCCTCCCAGCTCGGCTCCCAGTCCTCCTCGGTGAACGGGTACGAGGACGGCATCGTCATGCCACGCGCGCGTGCCGTGTCGTAGGGGAGGACCGCGAACGGGTCGACCGGCAGCGGCCGGTGGGCGTAGCTGCCGATGCCGAGGCGGTCGTGGTGCTCCCGGAAGTAAAGGTCGCGGTCCTGGAACCGGAGGATGGGCCTCGACGCCTCCGACTCCGCCCCGGCCAGGCCGGGCAGCGGGCGTGTCCGCACGTACTGGTGGGCGAGCGGTTGCAGGGGTACGTCGATCCCGGCCATGCGGCCGATGACGGGACCCCAGAAGCCGGCCGCGGAGACGACGTGGTCGGCGGGGAACAGGCCCCGGTCGGTGACGACCCCGGTGACCCTGCCGTCCGCCCGTTCGATCCCGGTGACCGTGTGCCGGTCGAGGAAACGGGCGCCCCGCTCGGTGGCGCGGTCCAACTGGGCGCGGGCCGCGAGGACGGCGCGGGCGAGCCCGTCGTCCGGGGTGTGGAAACCGCCGAGTACGGCCGAACGGTCGATGAGCGGCCAGAGTTCCCGGCAGCGGTCGGCGCCGACGATCTCGCCCCGGACGCCCCAGGCGGTGGCGTAACCGGCCCTGCGGTGCAGATCGGCCAGCCGCTCTGGCGCGGTGGCGAGTTCGAGACCGCCCACCCGCTGGAAGCAGGAGACTCCGGCCACCTGGAGCGAGGAGAACTTCTCGACCGTGTACCGCGCGAACGCGGTGAGGGTCTTGGAGGGGCTGGTCTGGAACACCAGTCCCGGCGCGTGCGAGGTGGAGCCGCCCGGCGCGGGCAGCGGTCCCTGCTCGAGAACGGTGACGTCGGTCCAGCCGCGGGCGGTCAGCTCGTCGGCGAGGGAGCAGCCGACGATGCCGGCGCCGATGACGACGACACGGGGACGGGATCGGGGTGCGGGAGTGCTGGACATGCCCCTCCTTGCCGGGTGGGGGAGTTGGAGCGTTCAGCGGGTCGCGGGGTGGAACTGCTCGCTGGTGGCGCTGGTGGCGCTGGTGGCGCTGGTGGCGGCGGTCGCAGCGGGGGTGGTGGGGGTGGTGGCGGCAGCGGTGGCGGCGGTCGCCGCGATGGCGGCAGCAGCGGTGGGGTGACGGCGTCGGGACCCTCGGGGCCCGTTCCGCGTGCTCCTCACAGGACCACCACGGACCGGAGCACCTCGCCCCGCCGCATCTTGGCGAACGCCTCCTCGACCTGGTCGAGCGAGATCGTCTCGCTCACGAACGCGTTGAGGTCGAGCAGCCCGTACAGGTACTGGTCGATGAGGAACGGGAAGTCGCGGCTGGGCAGACAGTCCCCGTACCAGGAGGACTTCAGGGCGCCGCCGCGCGAGAACAGGTCGATCAGCGGCAGGTCCACCGTCATCCCGGGGTCGGGCACGCCGACCTGGACGAGCACACCGGCGTGGTCGCGCATGTAGAAGGCCTGCTTGTACGTCTCCGGGCGGCCCACCGCGTCGATGGCGACGTCGACCCCGAAGCCGTCGGTCAGCGCCCGGACCGCTTCGACCGGGTCGGTTCCCCGCGAGTTGACCGTGTGGGTGGCGCCGAACCGCTCCGCCAGGTCCAGCTTCTTGTCGTCGATGTCCACGGCGATCACCTTCATCGCGCCGTTCAGGCAGGCGCCCGCGATCGCCGCGTTGCCCACCCCACCGCAGCCGATCACGGCGACGCTGTCACCGCGCCCCACGTTGCCGGTGTTGACGGCCGCGCCGTATCCGGCCATCACCCCACAGCCGATCAGCCCCGCCGCCTCCGGCCGGGCCGCCGGATTCACCTTCACCGCCTGCCCGGCGGCGACCACGGTCTTCTCGGCGAACGCGCCGATCCCGAGGGCGTTGCTCAGCGGGGTGCCGTCGAGGAGGGTCATGGGCTGGGCGGCGTTGCGCGAGTCGAAGCAGTACCAGGGCCGGCCGCGACGACAGGAGCGACACGTTCCGCACGGGGCGCGCCAGGCGAGGACCACGTAGTCGCCGGGCGTCAGATCGGTGACACCGGCGCCGACCGCCGCGACCGTCCCGGCGGCCTCATGCCCCAGCAGGAACGGGAACTCGTCGTTGATCGCGCCTTCCCGGTAGTGCAGATCCGTGTGGCAGACCCCGCAGGCCTGAACATCGACAAGCACCTCGCCCGGCCCCGGGTCCGGAACGACGATCGTCCGCACCTCCACGGGGGCGCCCCTCTTCACAGCGACTACGGCACGGACCTCGTGGGGCACGACAGGCTCCTCTGCTGTTGCGCATTGCACGATGGGTTGCGCGATGAGGAACATCTTGAGAATGCCGTCAGGGGGCCGTCAAGAGGCGGGAGTTAACCCTTGGCAAAAGGAACGGGAGCCCCGAAACGCGACGGACACACAACGACGCGGGGCCGGATTTCCGGCCCCGCGTCAGTGATCCACCGGCCTGGGTGGGAGGCCGAGGCGGGGGAGGCCGACCCCCGCCGCCTCAGAGCCTCAGAAGCCGTATCCCATCCGCCGGGACAGCTCGGCGCCCGCGGCCACCACCCGCTTCGAAAGCTCCGGCAGCCGGTCCGCGTTCATCCGGTACACCGGCCCGGACACGCTGATCGCGGCGATCACCTTGCCGTCGTGCGCCCGCACCGGCGCCGCCACCGCGGCGAGCCCCAGCTCCAGTTCCTCCAGCGTGATGCCGTACCCCTGCTCGATCACGGCCTCCAACTCGCCGCGCAGCGTGGACGGTCCGGTGATCGTGCGCTCCGTGAAACGCGGCAGCGTCCGCGCCAGCAGGCCTTCGCGCAAGGTCGGCGGCATGTGCGCGAGCAGCACCTTGCCGCTGGACGTCGCGTGCAGCGGGGTGCGTCTGCCCAGCCAGTTCTGCGCCGTGACCGAGGCGGTGCCGCGGGCCTGCATGATGTTGACCGCGGCGTCGTCGTCCAGCACCGCGATGTTGACCGTCTCGCCCAGCTCGTCGGCGAGTTCGCGGCACACCGGCACCCCCTCCTGGGAGATGTCGAGGCGCACCGCCGCAGCGCCGGCGAGCCGCAGCACGGCGGCTCCGAGGTAGTACTTCCCCCGGTCCTTGGCCTGCGTGACCAGGCCCCGGTTCTCCAGGACGCCGAGCAGCCGGAACGCGGTGGACTTGTGCACGTCCAGTTCCTCGGCGATCTCGGTGACGCCCGCCTCGCCGAGCCGGGCCAGGATCTCCAGCACGCTCACGGCGCGGTCCACCGACTGGACGGCGCTGCCGGCACTCCGGCCGCTCTGCTTCCCGGAGGTGTCCTCGGTGCGTTCAGGCTGCTTCTGCGTGCGGGTCATAGGTCAACTCTCACCACCTGACGGCCCGGTTTGGGCCGCATCTGCGGGAAGCCCTTGACGTGACGGGACACCCGCGCGGATTCTGTTGCGCACAGCGCTCTGTCGTGCGCCATGCGAAACATCATGTTACCGAAGCGTCCGGAACCGGGAAGGTTCCCGACGCCCCTGGACCTGAGAGGTCGCGGACGAACGTCCGGACCAGAGGGGGGCCCATGATTCCCGTCTGCCGCCTGGAAGACCTCCCCGCCGGTGAATCCGTCCGCGTCGGGACCACGCCACCGGTCGCCGTGTTCAACGCCGACGGTGAGCTGTACGCCATCGACGACACCTGCACCCACCAGGACGCCTCCCTCTCGGACGGCTGGCTGGAGGGCTGCCTGATCGAATGCCCCCTGCACGCGGCTTCGTTCGACCTCCGCACCGGCCAGCCCACGTGCCTTCCCGCCCGCCGGCCGGTCCGCACGCACCGCGTCACCGTGGACGACGGCATCATTCACGTCCACCTCGCCGCGGAGGAGGGCACCGCCGCATGAAGGCCGGACCTCGCGCCCGTTCCCGAGGTGGCCCGGCCCAGGCGCGGGCCGAGGGTGACCGCCTCCCGCAGGAACCCCTCGACGGCAGGAACCCTGTATGCAGGCGGCCCACATGAGGACTGTGACCGTCGTGGGCGCCTCCCTCGCCGGTCTGTACGCGGCCCGCACACTGCGCGCTCAGGGCTTCGACGGCCGACTCGTGATCGTCGGCGACGAACCCCACCTCCCCTACGACAGACCTCCCCTCTCCAAGGACTTCCTCACCGGCCGCACCGGCGAGCCACAACTCGCTCTCACCGACGCCGAGGAGAGCGCCGAAATCGACGCCGAATGGCTTCTCGGCGTCCGCGCCGACGGGCTCGACACCCGAAGCCGCACCGTCGTCCTCGCCGACGGCCGCACCGTCGCGACCGACGGACTGGTCATCGCCACGGGCGCCGCCGCCCGACGCCTTCCCGGTGACGCCCTCCGCGGCGTACACACCCTGCGCACCCTCGAGGACGCCCGCGCCCTGCGCGCCGAACTCACCGCAGGGCCACGCCGCGTGGTGGTCATCGGGGGCGGCTTCATCGGTGCCGAGACCGCGTCCTCGTGCAGGCTCCTCGGCCATGACGTCACGGTGGTCGAGGCCGCCCCGCTGCCGCTCGTCCCGCACCTCGGCACGAACATGGCCGCCGTCTGCGCCGCCCTCCACCGCCGCGCCGGCGTCGAACTCGTGACCGGGGCAGCCGTCGCCGGGTTCCGGAGGAGCGGGACCAACCCCGCGAGCGTCGCCGCGGTGGAACTCCGCGACGGCCGTGCACTGCCCGCCGACGTCGTGGTCGTCGGGGTCGGTGCCGTCCCCAACACCGAGTGGCTGGCCGGCTCGGGGCTTGCCGTCCGGGACGGTGTGGTCTGCGACGCCGGCTGCGTGACCGCCCTCCCGAACGTGGTCGCCGTCGGCGATGTCGCCCGGGTGGACGGCAGCCGCGCCGAACACTGGACCTCCGCGACCGAGCAACCCCACGCCGCCGTCGCCAACCTGCTCGCCGGCCGGACCATCGAGACCGCGCAATCCCTGCCCTACTTCTGGTCCGACCAGTACGGGGCACGGATCCAGTTCGCGGGACGGCGTCAGCCGCAGGACACGGTCCGGATCGTCGAGGGCGACCTCCACGACGGCGCACCGGCGGACGGCGGCTTCCTCGCTGTCTACGAGCGCGACCACCGTGCGACAGCGGTCCTCGCCGTCGACCGGCCTCGCCCCTTCACCCGTGCCCGCCGCCAACTGGCCCTCGACGCCGACCGGATGGAGCCGGCGCCACGCTGAGCGCCGGCCGTGGCCTCGCTACGAGTGCGACAGCCGCCCGGCACCGCCGCGCCTGCGTATCCGCTCCTGTGCCCGCGCCGAGACCCGCGCGTGACGCCTGGCCTTACGACGCTCCCGCCGGAGCGCCCGCGCCGTGCTGCTCGGTTCCGACACGACACCGTGCCGCTGGTTCCACACCTGCCGGGTCACCCAGACGTCCAGGGCCGCCCAGGTGGCCACGACCGTGCTTGCCACGCTGCTCAGAACCATCGGGAACGCCAGCCAGGACCCCGTCACCGTGCACAGGAAGGCGACGACCGCCTGCATCAGCGTCACCGAGATGATGAGCACCGCCCGCACCGCCGATGTCCGCACCGGATCCGGCAGCCGCCGCTTGCGCGCGGGCTCCTCGATCCACAGCGGCCGGTAGTAGGCCCGCTCCTCGTCCCGCTCGTGTTCGTACGTGTCCGTGACGGCGCCCTTCTCGTCGGCCCGGCCGTGCCGTTGGCCGGCCGCGTACCGGGCACTCGCCCGGTCCCGCTCATCCGCCGCCGCTCGCGGCCGGTCCCGCTGATCACGCCCAGCCGTCGGTATGCCGCGCTCCGGTGCCCGCGTCGCGGGTCGCGCCGCCTCACGCGGCGCCACCTCTGCCTCCAGTGTCCCGCTCCGCTCCGCCGTGCCCATCAACTCGTCACTCCCCACCGCCCGGCAGCCATCCCACACGGATGTCGTGCAACACCCGCTCCCCAGTGGCTGCCCGGCTTGCGTCCTTTTACGCCGCCTGAGTGCGGCATGCGGAGCCTGTGGCCGATTCCACCCTCAACTCCCCTACGGAAAGACGAACGACCTGCGCCGAAGATTCCCGGCGATCGAAGAAATCCGGCCAACTGACCAAGTTCATTCCTTCGTTGTGATCCCGCCCCACCTGCCTGAAACGGGGAGGCAATCTCCCCCAATGAACGGACAACTCCCCATGTCTGGTTCCCAGTCGGGGCCGGAGCGGGTGTGGACAGGCCTTCGAGTTACCTGTGTGTCAGTAGTAGGCTCACGCCGTTTGTTGACGCACAGGTGTACCCCCCGAACCGGAGGGGTCGAGCTGGGGGAGGCCATGCGCTTTCGCGGGAAGTCCATCCGCCGGAAGATCGTGGCGCTGCTCCTCGTGCCTCTGGTGTCTTTGACCGCGATCTGGGCCTTCACCACCGTCCTCACCGGTCGCGAGGCGAGCCGGCTGTTCAGCGTGTCCGACATCGTGGAGAAGATCGGGTACCCGACCGAGGACGCCGTCAGAGTCCTCCAGCAGGAACGCCGCCAGACCCTCGTCTACCTGGCCGACCCCCGCGCCTCCGACGGCCTCGCCGCGCTCAAGCGGAGCCGCACCGCCACCGACCGCGTCGTGGCCAAGGTCCGCGCGAACTCCCGGGACAAGGACGTCCGCGACAAGCTCAACCACGGCACCTCCGAACGCCTCGCCTCCCTCCTCGACGCCGCCGACGGCATCGACTCACTGCGCCGCAGCGTCGAGGACGGCACCGTCAACCGCTCGCAGGCCCTCGACCTGTACAACCGGCTGATCGACCCCTGCTACGTCCTGATGGCCAACCTCCACGTGGTGGACGACGTGGAGGTCGACAAAGAGGGCCGCGCCCTCGTCAACGTGGCCCGCGCACGCGAACTGCTCTCCCGCGAGGACGCCCTCCTCGGCTCCGCGCTGGTCTCCGGCCGCACCACCCGCGACGAACTGCGCGACATCTCCGACCTCATCGCCCAGCGCACCCTCCTCTACGACGTCAGCCTGCCGCTCCTGCCCTCCTCGGAACGCGAACGCTACGAGCGCTTCTGGAAGAACGCCGACACCGCACCCCTGCGCGTGGCCGAACAGGCCGTCGTCACCTCCGGGAACGGCACCCCGCGCGGAGTCACCGCGAAGAGCTGGGACCGCGCCGCCGGCCACGTCCTCAAGGAACTGGGCGCCCTCGACGACCAGACCGGCGACCGCTACCAGGACCGCGTCAAGCCCGTGGCGATGGGCGTCATCCTCCAGGCGGTCGTCGCCGGAGTGCTCGGTCTCATCGCCCTGCTCGTCTCCATCGTCATGTCCGTCCGCATCGGCCGCGGCCTCATCCGCGACCTGCGACGACTGCGACTGGAGGCCCACGAGGCGTCCGGAGTCCGGCTGCCCAGCGTCATGCGCCGCCTCTCCGCCGGCGAAAAGGTCGACGTCGAGACCGAGGTGCCGCGCCTGGAGTACGACCGCAACGAGATCGGCGAGGTCGGCCAGGCACTCAACACCCTTCAGCGCGCGGCCGTCGAGGCAGCCGTCAAGCAGTCCGAACTGCGCGAGGGCGTCTCCGAGGTCTTCGTCAATCTCGCCCGCCGCAGCCAGGTACTCCTCCACAAGCAGCTCACCCTGCTCGACACCATGGAGCGCAGGACCGAGGACACCGACGAGCTGGCCGACCTGTTCCGCCTCGACCACCTGACCACCCGTATGCGCCGGCACGCGGAGGGCCTGGTCATCCTGTCCGGTGCCGCGCCCTCCCGGCAGTGGCGCAAGCCGGTCCAGCTCATGGACATCGTCCGCGCCGCCGTCGCCGAGGTCGAGGACTACGAGCGCATCGAGGTGCGCCGACTGCCCCGGGTCGCCGTCACCGGACCCGCGGTCGCCGACCTCACGCATCTCGTCGCCGAACTGCTGGAGAACGCCACGGTGTTCTCGCCCCCGCACACCGCTGTCCACGTCGTCGGCGAGCGGGTCGCCAACGGCTTCACCCTGGAGATCCACGACCGGGGCCTCGGCATGGCCGCCGAGGCGCTGCTCGACGCGAACCTGCGTCTCGCGGAGACCCCGGAGTTCGAGCTCTCCGACACCGACCGGCTCGGACTCTTCGTGGTCAGCCGGCTCGCCCAGCGGCAGAACGTCCGCGTCTCCCTCCAGCCGTCCCCGTACGGCGGAACCACCGCGGTCGTCCTCATCCCGGACTCCCTGCTCACCGACGACGTCCCGGACACCAACGGCATGGGCTTCCGGCTCGACCGCGCGCTGCCCACCAAGGAGGGCGAGACCGGGCAGAGCCGTACCGCGGCCCTCTCCCAGAAGCCGGTGCGGCTGCCGGGACTGCCCGCGTCGATCCTGGACGGTCCGGTCGAACTGGAAGCGCCCGTCGAACTCGACACGATCACCGGATTCCCGGGCGCGCTCGGCGACGACGACAGCGAACGCGGTGGCCTCTTCCGCCCGCGCACCTCCATCGCCGGCGTCCCCGCGGACCACCACCAGCAGGCCCGGGAGGGCAGCGACGAGCCCGCACGGGCGGGTGACGCCGACCGGCCCGCCACCGGCCCCGTCCCGCTGCCGAGGCGCCGGACGCCCAAGCTCGTCAGCTCCCACGGACGGCCCGTCGCGCCGACGCGCTCGCTGCGAGCCGAGAGCCAGGACGACAGGTCCGACGGCGCGGGCAGGTCCGGCAGCTCCACCGGGTCCGACGGCATCGAGCCCGCGCCGGACCTGGAGCCGGTGCGCGGCAGGAACACGGCCACCGCCCGGGGAGCCACGGACGGCGCGGACCGCCCGGACCGGCGCCCCGCCGACTTCGAGGGCACCAAACCGCTGCCCCGGCGACGCGGTGACCGACCCACCGGTCCGGCCCGGCGCGGTGACCAGCGCTCCGGCACCCCCGGCCCGCACACGGCACCCGACCTCCGTGAGGCTCCCGGGCAGAGTGACGCGGCCGGCCTCCGCGATACCCCGGCCCTGCCCCAGCGCACCCGCGACACCTCCCCGTCGCCGCGCCCCGACAACACTCCGCCCCGCTCCTACCGGGACAGGGAGGAGCCGGGCGCCGGTACGAATCCGCTGCCCCGGCGGGTCCGGCAGGCGAACCTGGCACCGCAGTTGAAGGACGGCCCCGCGCGGCTCGCCGATCGCGACACCCTCCGCGACAGCGGGGGAGCGGACCCCACCGAACGGGACGCCGACGAAGTACGCAGCCGCATGGCCTCCCTCCAGCGAGGCTGGCAGCGCGGCCGCGAGGAGAACGCCGTGGGCGACCAGGCCCAGGACGGCTCAGCACGACGAACGACAAAGGGGGACGGTCGATGACCGCACCGAAGGCCGCAGGAACCACCGCGACCAGTAGTGGGACCGGGGATCTGAACTGGCTGCTCGACGAACTCGTGGACCGCGTCGCCAGCATCCGCAAGGCGATCGTGCTCTCCGGCGACGGACTTCCCACCGGGGCCTCCAAGGACCTCACCCGGGAGGACAGCGAACACCTCGCCGCTGTCGCGTCCGGCTTCCACAGCCTCGCCAAGGGCGTGGGCCGGCACTTCGAGGCGGGCAGCGTCCGGCAGACCGTCGTGGAACTCGACGAGGCGTTTCTCTTCGTCACCGCCGCGGGCGACGGCAGTTGCCTCGCCGTCCTCGCCGACGCCGACTCGGACGTGGGCCAGGTCGCGTACGAGATGACACTTCTCGTCAAGCGGGTCGGCGCACATCTGGCCGCCGCTCCGCGCACCGATCTGCCCGCCGGTGGGTAGTGGGATGACATGAGCGGAGACGGTCAGGGAAACGGCCAGGACGCACGCCACTGGTTCGACGACGAAGCCGGACCGGTGGTTCGTCCGTACGCCATGACACGCGGCCGCACCACCAGCGCGGCCCAGCACCGCCTCGACCTGATCGCGTTGGTGATCGCCGAGCAGCACGCCGAGGACCCCGAGGCGGACCACTCGCTGTCCCCGGAGCACGTGGAGATCGTCGAACTCTGCCGCGACGCGCCCCAGTCCGTCGCCGAACTCGCCGCCGAGCTGGACCTGCCCATCGGCGTGGTGCGGGTGCTCATCGGGGACCTCGTCGCCGACGACATGGTGCACGTGACACGTCCCGTACCCCCTGCCGAGCTGCCGGACGAGAGTATTCTGCGCGACGTGATCAGCGGCCTCCGGGCGCTCTGAGCCGGGCGGAAGCGGGGAACAGACGTGACAGGCTGGCAGTGCTGGGGTCGACCGGGGCGGAACGTTCACCGACGTCGTCGCGCGGCGCCCCGACGGCCGGCCCCTCACCCACAAACTCCTCTCGGACAACCCGTCCCGCTACGCCGACGCCGCCGTGGCGGGCATCCGTGAACAACGTGACCTCCGGCAACGAGCGGCACCAGTACTACGAGACCGTGGCCACCGAGTCGGGCGCGGGGGAGGGCTTCCAGGGCGCCCCCGTCGTACAGACCCACGGGAGCAACTCACGGCTCACCGATCCCGAGGTCCTGGAGTGGCGACTGCCCGTCCTGCTGGACGAGTTCGCCCTCCGGCACGGCAGCGGCGGAGCCGGACAGAGGCGCGGCGGCGACGGCGCCGTCCGCCGTGTCCGCTTCCGCGAGCCGATGACCGTCTCGACACTCTCCCAGCACCGCAGGGTCCCGCCGTACGGCATGGCCGGCGGAGAGGCCGGCGCGCTCGGCACCAACCGAGTCGAACACGCCGACGGCGCGGTCACCGACCTCGGTGGCAGCGCTTCGGCGGACGTCGGCCCGGACGACGTCCTCGTCATCGAAACCCCCGGCGGCGGAGGCTACGGACCACCGCCGCCCGACCAACACCCAGCAGGAGAAGAGAACGATGATCTTCGGGCGTACTGAGCGCGGCAAGCCCCCGGTCGAGCCCGTCACGCTCAAGATCCTGGTGGCCGGGGGCTTCGGCGTGGGCAAGACGACCCTCGTCGGCGCGGTCAGCGAGATCAAACCGCTGCGCACCGAGGAACTCCTCACCGAGGCAGGCCGGCCCGTGGACGACCTCAGCGGAGTCGAGGGCAAACACACCACCACGGTGGCCATGGACTTCGGCCGCATCACCCTCCGCGAGGACCTGGTCCTCTACCTGTTCGGCACCCCGGGTCAGGACCGCTTCTGGTTCCTCTGGGACGAACTCGCCACCGGGGCCCTGGGCGCCGTCGTCCTGGCGGACACCCGCCGCCTGGAGGACTGTTTCGCCGCCGTCGACTACTTCGAGCGCCGCTCCATACCCTTCGTCGTGGGGGTCAACTGCTTCGACGGCGCCGCCCGTTACCCCACAGACACCGTCCGGCAGGCACTCGACCTCGACCCCGGTGTCCCCGTCGTGCTGTGCGACGCGCGGGACCGGGAGACCGTCAAGGAAGTCCTCATCCGCGTCGTCCAGCACGCCATGGCCCGCGCCGCCGACCGCCGCGCCGCCGTGACCACCTGACGCGCGCTCGCAGTCGCGACGCACCGGTGCGGCCCGTACCCCCGCCGACAGGGGTACGAGCCGCGGTCGGCCACGCGCGCGTGGCTCACCCGAGGGGCACGCACGCGTGGAGCCCTGTTTCGCGCCGGCTGCCGCGGCCCCCGGACGCCGTGTTCAGCCGATCGCGTCGTCGTGCCAGCCGAAGCTCTTCTCCACCGCCCTGCGCCAGTTGTGGTACTCGCGGTCACGCACCGACGTCTCCATGGACGGCCTCCACTCGACGTCCTTCTGCCAGTGCGACGTCAACTCGTCGAGGTCGCCCCACACACCGGTGGCGAGCCCGGCCGCGTACGCGGCTCCCAGGCAGGTCGTCTCGGACACCTTCGGACGGATCACCGGCACGCCGAGAACGTCCGCCTGGTGCTGCATCAGCAGATTGTTCTTCGTCATGCCGCCGTCCACCTTCAGGGTGGTGATCTGGACGCCGGAGTCCTGGTGCATGGCGTCCACGACCTCGCGCGTCTGCCAACTGGTCGCCTCCAGCACCGCGCGGGCTAGGTGCGCCTTGGTGACGTACCGCGTCAGACCGGTGATCACGCCGCGCGCGTCGGACCGCCAGTAGGGCGCGAACAGGCCCGAGAAGGCGGGCACGATGTAGGCGCCCCCGTTGTCCTCGACGCTCGCCGCCAGCGTTTCGATCTCGTCGGCGCTGCGGATGATGCCGAGCTGGTCGCGGAACCACTGGACGAGCGCGCCGGTGATCGCGATCGACCCCTCCAGGCAGTAGACGGGCGCCTCGGAGCCGATCTTGTACCCCATGGTGGTCAGCAGCCCGTTCTTCGAGGGAACGGGCCGGTTCCCGGTGTTGAGCAGCAGGAAACTCCCCGTGCCGTAAGTGTTCTTGGCGGCTCCGACCTCGTAGCAGGTCTGTCCGAAGACCGCGGCCTGCTGGTCGCCGAGCGCCGACGCCACGGGAACACCGGCGAGCCGGCCCACCGCGGTGCCGTACACCTCGGCGGAGGACCTGATCTCCGGGAGCACCGCCTCGGGGATGTTCATCGCCGAGAGGATCGACGGGTCCCACTGGAGCGTCTCCAGGTCCATCAGCATCGTCCGGCCCGCGTTCGTCACGTCCGTGACGTGCCGGCCGCCGTCCGTCCCGCCGGTCAGGTTCCAGATGAGCCACGAGTCGATCGTGCCGAAGGCGATCTCGCCGCGCTCGGCACGCGCGCGCAGGCCAGGCACGTTGTCCAGCAGCCAGGCAGCCTTGGGCCCGGAGAAGTAGCTGGCCAAGGGGAGTCCGGTCTGCTCGCGGAAGCGGTCCTGGCCGTCCGTGCCGCCCAGCTCCGCGCAGAGCGCCGAGGTACGGGTGTCCTGCCAGACGATCGCGTTGTGGACGGGCTTCCCGGTGGCGCGGTCCCACAGCACGGTCGTCTCGCGCTGGTTGGTGATGCCGAGCGCGCTCACCTGGTTGGCGCGCAGTCCGGCCTTGGCGATCGCCCCCGCGACCACCGCCTGGACCTTGGACCAGATCTCGGTGGCGTCGTGCTCCACCCACCCCGGCTTCGGGAAGATCTGGCGGTGCTCACGCTGGTCGACGGCGACGATCGCGCCACCCCGGTCGAAGATGATGCAGCGGCTCGATGTGGTGCCCTGGTCGATCGCGGCGACGTACTTCTCGGCGTTGTCCGTCATGGCGTCCCCTTACGTGTGCTTCGTCAGGAGCTGCGTGCGGGTCGGACGGTCGTGTCATGGACGGCGGGACCTGTGGAGCGTGCGGGCGGCGCACACCGGCGCCGGGCGGTCCGAGGGCGGGGAGGTTCCGTGCCCCGCCCGGCGTCCGTGACGAGCGTGCCGTCGTGAGCGTGCGTCGTGGCGGAATCGCCTGTGGACACGGCCCTGGGCGCAGGTCGTCGAGCGGCGCGGTGCCCGCACACGCTCGAACGCGGCGATGCCGACTGACACCCGGAAGTGTTCTCCGGCGCCCAGGAGGCGTCAAGGTCGTGGACCGCAACGGTTCGAAGGGCGCAAACGGGACGCGTCTCGGGGGCCCTGGGAGGAATCGGCCGCCACGTCTCGCCGTCCGGACTTACGGCCGGAAGGCGCCCCGAGGGCCACTCCGCCCGTCCGTCCGCGCCACCCGAATCCACCGAGTCCCGTGGGCCCAACGGCCAAACCGGGCCTCGCCCTGACACAGGCACCGCGACCGCGAACTGCCACCGGTGACCCGGTGCCGCTCAACCCGTCAGTGACTGTCCGTACGGTGCCCTCGGAGCCGGAGCCGGAGCCGGAGCCGGAGCCGGAGCCGGAGCCGGAGCCGGAGTCCCCGTGCCCGTGCCCGTGCCCGTGCCGCGAAGGATCTCATGGCCGGGCAGACCGGCCCGTCCCAGCGCCCAACTCGCCCCGCCCAGCGCCTTCGCGGCCTTCTTGAGCGGCGCCAGGCACGCGGCGGCCTGACGGTGGTCGCTCACGCTGCCGGGGACGCACACCACCGTGGCCAGCGACAGCGTGACGACCCGCCCGCCGGCCGCCCACGGCGTGTCGAGCGCCGCGTTCGCCAGCGCGTCCAGTGTGTCGGGGTCGGTGAGGACGAGGAAGTCGTCACCGCCGATGTGTCCGACACGCGTCGACTCGGACGCCATGACCTGCAACGCCCGCCCCACCGCCCGGATCAGCTCGTCGCCCGCGGCGAACCCGGCGCCGTCGTTCACCTGTTTGAAGTGGTCGACGTCCAGCCAGCTCAGCGCGAACATCCGGCCGGCCGCGATCCGCCGGTCCACCTCCGAGGTGATCGCGTCCGAACCGGGCAGCCTGGTCAGCGGATTGAGCCCCGCCGCCTCCTCGACCCGGCTCTCGGACAGGGCGCGTACGAGGTCCGCGAGCCGCACGACGCCCACGCACCGCCCGTACCTGTCGACGACCGCGACGTCGTCGGACGTACGGTCCCGGTCCCCGTCGGCGACGACGTCGAGCACCTCCCAGGCCGTGGCGTCCACGCCGACCGTACGCGGCGGATCACCGAGCCGGGCGGCCGGCCGGTCGGCGTACAGCGCGTGCCCGTAGCGCCCGGACATCGACAGCAGGAAGCGCGACCGGTGCACCGACCGGACCGGAATCCCGGAGGGGTCCACCAGGAGCACCCCGGACACCTCGGGCGACCCGGTGAGCAGTGCCCTGACCTGTCCGGCGGACGCGGACGCCGGAAGCAGCGCGGCCGGGCGGACGAACTGGCGTACGGAGGGTCCGGGCCGTGGCGTCGGGGCGCCGCCCTGGGACAGCGGCGGAACGTATACGTCCGCCGAGGGAAGCCGCGAGGGTGCCGCGAACAGCTCTCCCTGCGCGAGCTGGGCGCCCGACGACAGCGCCGCGGCACACTGCTGCTCGGTCTCGACGCCCTCCACGGAGAGCAGTGCGCCCAGTTGCTCGCAGAGGGTCCGCATCGCGCGTACTGCGGCGGGCCGCGACAGCAGGGACACGTCGAGCTTCATCAGTTCGGGCGCCAGGTCGGTGAGCAGCCGCAGGGGTACGTCACCGTCGCCCACGCCGTCCGCGCAGATCCGGAAGCCCTCGGCGCGCACGGCGGCCACGGCGTCCAGCAGGGCGCGCTGGGGCACGTGCGTGTAGGGCGGGCCCACGTCGACGGTGACCTCCCAGGGGAGCCGTCCGGCGTCGCGCACCTCGCGCAGCAGCGCCGTGAGCCGGCCGAGGTCCGCGAGGGTTCCGGCGAAGACGTTGACGTGCAGGGGGAGCAGGGTCTCCCTGTGGGCGGCGGCCCGGACCGCCAACGCGGCCAGCCGTCCGTCGAGTTCGGGGTCGCGCCGGGCCTGTGCCAGGATGTCGCCGGACTCCGGACGGGCGAGGATCTCCAGCGCCGCCACCCCTCCGGTCGTCAGATTGACGACCGGCTGGAAGGCGAAGCGGACACTGTCCGTCCAGGAGGGCACGGCAGCATGATGCCGCCGACGGCGCACGCCGGTGGGCGATTCATGAGGTGTTCACGCACGATTCCGGGCTCGTCACCGTGCGTGCGCACGGCCCTCGGCGGTCTGAAGCCGTCGAACGGACCGGCAAGGGCTGCGGGAACCGGGCCTATCGCACCGCGACCACCGCCGAGCCGTGTCCGAACAGCCCCTGGTTCGCGGTGATCCCGACGCGGGCCCCGGCCACCTGCCGGTCGCCGGCGCTGCCCCGCAACTGCCAGGTCAGCTCACACACCTGAGCGATGGCCTGGGCCGGCACGGCCTCACCGAAGGAGGCGAGTCCGCCGCTGACGTTCACGGGTATCCGTCCGCCGAGCGCCGTGGCGCCTTCCCTCAGCAGCTTGGCGGCCTCGCCCTCGGCGCAGAGCCCCAGATCCTCGTACCACTGCAACTCCAGGGCGGTCGACAGGTCGTAGACCTCGGCGAGGGACAGGTCCCCGGGGCCGACGCCCGCCTCCTCGTAGGCCGCCCGCGCGATCGAGGCACGGAAGGTGTCGGCCGCGGGCTCCACCGCGACGGCGGAGTCCGTGGCGATGTCCGGCAGGTCCAGGACCGTGCTGGGGTAGCGGGGCGTGACCGTGGACACCGCGCGGATACGCACCGGCGCCGCCACACCGTGCCGACGGGCGAACTCCATGCTGGACAGCACCACGGCCGCACCGCCGTCGGAGGTCGCGCAGATGTCCAGGAGCCGCAGCGGATCGGCGACCACCGCGGAGCCGGCGACCTCCTGCGCGGTGACGCGCTTGCGGTAGCGCGCGTTGGCGTTGAGCGCCCCGGCCGCCGCGTTCTTCACCTTGACCTGGGCGAAGTCGTCCGGTGTGTCGCCGTGCAGGAACATCCGGCGGCGCGCGTACAGCCCGAAGTACGTCGGGTTCGTCGCCCCGAGGACGCGGAACCGCAACCAGTCCGGGTCGTCGGGCCGGTCCCCGCCGGCGGGCCGGAAGAACCCCTTGGGGGCGGCGTCCGCCCCCACCACCAGCACCACGTCCGAGAGACCCGCGAGGATCTGCGCGCGCGCCGTGGCGAGTGCCTGCGCCCCGGACGCGCACGCCGCGTACACGCTCGCCACGCGGGCTCCCTGCCACCCCAGGGCCTTCGCGAACGTCGCGCCCGCCACATACCCCGGATATCCGCCGCGAACGGTGTCCGCTCCGACGACCGACCCGACATCGCGCCAGTCGATCCCCGCGTCGGCCAGTGCCGCGCGCGCGGCCACCACCCCGTACTCGACGAACCCCCGGCCCCACTTGCCCCATGGGTGCATCCCGGCGCCGAGCACCGCCACCTCACCGGTCACGCCGCCACCCCCGTACGCCCCGTGCTCCTCACGCCGTCACTCCCGTCGGCCGCCAGTGCCATGTCGTCCAGGTCGTCTCCGCGTCCTCGTTCAGCACGCCGGGGACGACCTCCACCTCCATGCCCACCGCCAGGTCGGCGACGGTGATCCCGGGAGCCGCCTGACCGAGGACCACGAGGCGCTCGGATTGCAGCTCCGCAGCGATCAACGCGCAGGGGTTCCACGAGAGTTCCGGATCGGTCACATACGGTGACGGAGGCCGGTACCGGCTGTCGGTGTACGACCAGACGCGGCCGCGGGGAGACAGCGGCACCTCGGCCAGCTCGCCGCCCGGGCAGCCCGGATTGCGGCAGAAGGTGTCCTCGCGGGGAAAGAACACCGAGGCGCACGCGGAACAACGCGTGCCCAGCAGGCGGAAGTCGCCGCCCTCGCCGGTGAACCACCCGGCGACGACAGGTCTACGTGTGCGCGACAAGGTCCCTCCACGACACCAGATCTGACGGAACGTCAGAAGTGTGCCATGGGGCGCTGGAATTGGGCAGGGCGCCGAAGCGAACCAAGGGGGCTGCCCGGGCGTCGGAGTACCTGTGGGGACGGCCGGGGCCCACGGGGGTGGATCCGGCCGCCCCCGTCCGGGCCACCCCGAAGACGTGTGTTCGGTGATCCGCTACAGTCCGCCTCGTGTCAGCGACCCCGCACCCGCCCGCCGATCTCGGCCCCGGCTCGCACTGTTCGAGCTGCGGCGCCCCCTACGGAGAGGGCGTCTCCGACTGGCCCCGAACCTGCCCCGCCTGCGGCACGGTGGCCTACCGCAACCCGCTGCCCGTAGCCGTCGCCCTCCAGCCCGCCTACGACGACAAGGGCGCCGCACTCGTCGTCATCACCCGGACCATCTCTCCCGCGCGCGGAGGCATCGCCCTGCCCGGAGGGTTCATCGACCACCGGGAGGACTGGCGGCACGCCCTGGTGCGGGAACTCGGCGAGGAGACGGGCATCGACGCGGCGGCCAGGGACGTCCGCCTCGCCGACGCGATGAGTTCCCCCGCAGGCCATCTGCTGCTCTTCGGGCTCCTCCCGGAACGCCCCGCCGCCGAACTGCCGCCGTCGGCCCCCACGAACGAGACGGACGGCTGGCACCTGCTGCGCCGACCGGCCGAACTGGCCTTCCCGCTGCACACCCTGGCCGTCCGAGCCTGGTTCGAGGGACGGTACATCTGAGGGTCACCCCGCCCCGAGCCCCCGTACACGCACCGGATACGAGGGCTCGCTGAGACCCCCCTTGCCGCCCGCCCGGCGCACCACCACCTCGCGCCCCTCCCAGCGCGTCACGAAGCGCTCGATCTCCGACTCCTCCCACCCGTCACCCGCGTCCGGCACGAAGAGCCCGCTTCCGCCACGCCCGCGCGCGGGAGCCCACGCCTCCAGCTCCAGCCCGCCGTCGACACCCCGAACGGGCAGCACCGAACCGGCTCGCGCCAGCACCGGAATCCGCGACAAGGGGGCGTCCACCAGCACCTGCGCCGGCCCCTCGTACGCCTGCCCGGTCACCGTGTCGTACCAGCGCCCGCGCGGAAGCTGGACCGCCCGCCGGTCCGCCCCGTGATCCAGCACCGGGGCCACCAGGAGACAGTCCCCGAGCAGGAAGGCGTCCTCGCAGTCGCGCAGCGCGCGGTCCTCCGGCGTGTCCCACCACAGCGGCCTGACGTACGGCGCGCCCGTGCGTCGCGCCAGATGCGCCAGCGTCATGAAGTACGGAAGCAGCCGCCGTCGTTCGAGGAGCGCCACGCGCGCGTGCCCCAGAACCTCGTCACCGAACTCCCAGGGCTCCCTGCGCCCCGCGCGCAGACTCGCGTGCGTGCGGAACAACGGCAGGTAGGCGCCGAGCTGGAACCACCGCAGATACAGCTCGGGCGACGGGCTGCCGTCGAACCCGCCCACATCGGGCCCCGAATAGGGCACCCCGCACAACCCGAGCCCCATGACCAGCGACAGCGACGCCCGCAGCCCCGGCCAGCCGGTGGCCACATCCCCGGACCAGGTCCCTCCGTAGCGCTGCATCCCGGCCCAGCCGGAGCGCGAGAACAGGAACGGCCGCTCCTGGGGGACGAGTTCACGAAGCCCCTCATACGCCGCCCGGGCCATGCCCAGGGCGTACACGTTGTGAGCCTCACGATGGTCCCCGCCGCGTCCCTCCAGAGAGTGCCGTGCCGACCGGGGCAGCGTCGACTCGCCGAAGGCCGTGAACGAGGTCGGCTCGTTCATGTCGTGCCAGAAACCCGCGAACCCCTGCTCCAGCCTCTCCTTGTAGCGGCCGCCCCACCACGCGCGCGTACCCGCGCGCGTGAAGTCCGGATAGACCGACTCGCCCGGCCACACCACTCCCTGCACGAGCCGCCCGGCGGCGTCCTTCACGAACGCGTCCTCCGCGACACCACTGTCGAACACCGCGTCACCCGGCTCCGCCTTGACCGCCGCGTCGATGATCGACACCAGCCGGATCCCGTCCCGGCGCAACTCCTCCGCCAGCACGGGAAGCTTCGGGAACCGCTCGCGGTCCACCGTGAACACCCGGTGCCCGTCGTAGTGGTCGATGTCCAGGTGGACCGCGTCCAGCGGCAGTTCACGCTCCTGGTAGCCCGCGACGATCCGGCGCACCTCCTGCTCACCGCCGAAGCCCCACCGCGCGTGCTGGTGTCCCAGAGCCCACGCCGGAGGCAGCGCGGCGGCTCCGGTCAGCGATGCCCAGGCGTTCAGCACGCGCGCGGGGGTGCCCACCATCACCCAGCAGCGCAGCGGGCCGCCGTCCATCCGCAGCTCGCACGAACCCGCCCGGTCGTGCCCGGAGCCGGCGCCCTCCTCGCCCTCGCGCAAAATCACCGTGCCGTCCCAGGAGGTGTCGTGGAACACCAGATGCGTGCCCGCGTCGGCGACCACCAGTTGGATGGGCATGGTGACGTACAGCGGATCGTCATCCGGCCCGAAGGCCCGTCCCGGGTCGGTGTTCCACAACCGGTACGCGCCGTCCCGCAACCGTGGCCCGCGCGACCGCCCGCCAAGCCCGAAGAACCGGGCGTCGGCCGCCACCTCGGAGCGCTGCATCCAGCGGGCCGCGCCCCCCTCGGCCGTCTCCCACCAGCGCGGCGGCAGATCACGCCGCAGGACCACCCCGCCCGGGGTACGCACCTCGACCGCCCCGTGCCGCGACACCACGACCGTGACCCGCTCGGCGACCACCCGCCATCCGCCGTCCTTGTCCGGCTCCAGGACGGCCCGCGGATCCGGCTCCGGACAGCGGCCCGCGAGAGCGTACGACGGCTCGGGAGCCGCCCCGTCCCAGCCCCAGAACACCGCACCGCTCACCGCCACACTGATCCGTAGCTCGGAGCGGGTGAAGCGGACGACTCCGCCACCGGGGCCCGGCTCCACACCGAGCACCGGTCCGGGCACCCGCGCCCGCTCGGCACCCGGCCGAGGCAGCCCCACTGCGTCAGCACGCCTCCTGCGCCACGCGGCCCGCACCGTGCGCAGCCCCTGTGTGGCACCCCCCGAGCCGACCGCTCTCACCGAACGCACCAGGTCACGACCGTCCATGCTGCTCACCCTGCCACTACCGGCGTCACGCGAGTGAGCCGTTCAACTGCCGTTCACCCGCGGCGACGCCACATCTTCACGTCGCCGACCATGAGCGGCGCGCTCTGGTGCAGAAGTCGATCACATGGCATCGTCCGTGTCAGCCGCGTCCCGCGCACACCCCCTCCCGTGCGCGACCGACGCACACGACGCGCACAGTCCGGGAGCCGCTCCATGTCCACCGCGAACCCCCTGCCGCTCTGGCGGCCCACCGACGAGATCGTGGCCCAGTCACAGGTCACCAAGTTCCAGACCTGGGCCGCCGACCGGCACGGAGCCCCGTCCGACGGCGGCTACGCGGCCCTCCACCGCTGGTCGGTGGAGGAGCTGGAGACGTTCTGGAAAGCCGTGACCGAGTGGTTCGGCGTACGGTTCTCGACTCCCTACGCGCGCGTGCTCGGCGACCGGTCCATGCCGGGCGCGCGGTGGTTCGCCGGAGCGACCGTCAACTACGCGGAGCACGCGCTGCGCGCCGCCGAGACCCGGCCGGACGAACCCGCGCTCCTCCATGTCGACGAGACCCACGAGGCCGTCCCGGTGACCTGGTCCGAGCTGCGCCGCCAGGTCGGCTCCCTGGCCGCGGAACTGCGCGCCCTGGGTGTACGGCCGGGGGACCGCGTCAGCGGCTATCTCCCGAACATCCCCGAGGCCGTCGTCGCGCTCCTCGCCACCGCGGCGGTCGGCGGCGTATGGACCTCCTGCGCGCCCGACTTCGGAGCACGCAGCGTACTCGACCGCTTCCAGCAGGTCGAACCCGTCGTCCTGTTCACCGTCGACGGTTACCGCTACGGCGGCAAACAACACGACCGCCGCGACGTGGTCGCAGAACTGCGCCGCGAACTGCCCACCCTGCGCGCCGTCGTCCACATTCCCCTGCTGGGTACCGACGCCCCCGACGGCGCTCTGGAGTGGTCGTCCCTGACCTCCTCCGACACCGAGCCCGTCTTCGAGGAGGTCCCCTTCGACCACCCCCTGTGGGTGCTCTACTCCTCCGGTACGACCGGCCTCCCCAAGGCCATCGTCCAGTCCCAGGGCGGCATCCTCGTCGAGCACCTCAAACAGCTCGGCCTGCACTGCGACCTCGGCCCCGAGGACCGTTTCTTCTGGTACACGTCCACCGGCTGGATGATGTGGAACTTCCTCGTCTCGGGCCTCCTCACCGGGACGACGGTCATCCTGTACGACGGCAGCCCCGGCTTCCCGGACACGGGCGCCCAGTGGCGTATCGCCGAACGCACCGGAGCGACCCTTTTCGGCACGTCTGCCGCCTACGTCATGGCGTGCCGCAAAGCCGGCGTCCACCCCTCCCGCGACTTCGACCTCAGCCGCGTACGGTGCGTCGCCACCACCGGCTCGCCCCTGCCGCCCGACGGATTCCGCTGGCTGCACGACGAGGTCCGCGACGACCTGTGGATCGCCTCGGTCAGCGGCGGCACGGACGTCTGCTCCTGTTTCGCCGGAGCCGTCCCGACCCTGCCCGTCTACATCGGCGAACTCCAGGCCCCGGCCCTCGGCACCGACCTGCAGTCCTGGGACCCGAGCGGCAAGCCCCTCGTCGACGAGGTCGGCGAACTGGTCGTCACCAACCCGATGCCCTCCATGCCGATCCGCTTCTGGAACGACCCCGACGGCAGCCGCTACCACGACAGCTACTTCGACACGTACCCCGGCGTGTGGCGCCACGGCGACTGGATCACCGTCACCTCACGAGGCTCCGTCGTCATCCACGGCCGCTCCGACTCGACGCTCAACCGGCAGGGCGTCCGCATGGGTTCGGCGGACATCTACGAAGCCGTCGAGCGGCTCCCCGAGATCAGGGAATCGCTGGTCATCGGCGTCGAACAGCCCGACGGCGGCTACTGGATGCCCCTGTTCGTCCACCTCGCCCCCGGAGCCGTCCTGGACGAGGCACTCCTGGACCGCATCAAGCGGACCATCCGCGAACAGCTCTCGCCCCGCCATGTCCCCGACGAAGTCATCGAAGTCCCCGGCGTCCCCCACACCCTGACGGGCAAACGCATCGAGGTCCCGGTCAAACGCCTGCTCCAGGGCGCTCCGCTGGACAAGGCGGTCAACGTCGGCTCGGTGGACAACATCGAACTCCTGCACTTCTACGAGGAACTGGCCCGCCGACGCGGCTGACGGGAACCAGGCCGCCCCCGCGGTGGACCCTGCCCCCGGTCCCGCCGCCGATTGCTCCCCCAGACCGGATTGTCAGTGCCCTCGATTACTGTGAGTGAGCATTGATCGACTGCGCACTGGGGGAGAAATGGCAGACATCCGGCACCACACCCTGCGACGTGTCCTGCGCCGCGAGATCGCGGGCACCATCGGCCTGCTGACCGACGAACACGACTTCCGGACCATGCGGAGCTACCGCAGCTTCGCCTTCGACGACCACACCACCTATCTCCAACAGGTCGAATCACTGCTGCGAAGCCTCGCGGCCCAGGGCGGCCACACCTCGGTGGCCCTGTTCGACCCGGTCGAGTACGCCGAGTTCTGCGCGGAAAGCGGCCTGGAACCCGACACCCCCGCCAGCCGCACCCGCTTCACCGCACATCTGGCGGCGAACGGCCCCACCGTCCCCTACGACGGGCAACCACTGGCCGATCTCGTCCCCGACCTGGTCGACGAAGCCGTCCGCCAGGCCACGTGGGAGTACGCCACCACCGTCCTGAGCCGCATCGGAGCCTGCGCGACCTGCGGCGAGGACATCGGCCGTGCCGCCTTCGTCCGCGCCGCCCACCTCCTCACCCGCGTCCTCGACACCGCCGGCCCCGGCAGCCTCCATCTGGTCTGCAGCGTCTCGACGGCACCCGACACACTCGTCGCCGTCCTCCGCGTGGACGAGCACACCGAGGACACGATCCGCCTGGACGAATCCGAGGCCCTCGAATTCACCACGGTGCTCGCCCTCGGCATCGCCACCCGCAGTGCCGGCGGACTCGTCATGCGCACCACCACGGCCGACACCACCGACCGCGTCTACGGATGGCGCCTGCGCGGCGAGAACCTCGAACCCCTCACCGCCTCCGAGGTGTTCGACGCCTACTGCACCGACATCGAATCCGGCGACCTGGTCTCCCCGGAATCAGGCGTCGACTACGGCACACCCCCCGACCTCGGCGACACCGGAAAGGGGAGCGACCACACCCACTGAACGCGAAGGGGCGCTCCATCCACCGATGGAGCGCCCCTCATCCCGCCGCGACGATCAACCGTCGCCCTCCGGCCGGCCGTGCCCTCTGGCTACTCGCCGGACAGCACAGCCTGCGCGGCGCCGCGCGCCTCTTCCGCCGTGTCCGCTGCACGCGCGGCGGCAGCCGCGCGCTCGCACTGGGCCAGCGTGTACTTCGCCAGCGTCGACCGCACATAGGGGATCGACGCGGCACCCATCGACAAGGAGGTGACACCCAGACCGGTCAGCACACACGCGAGGAGCGGATCCGACGCGGCCTCACCACAGACACCACAGCTCTTGCCCTCGGCCTTGGCCGCGTCCGCGGACAGCGCCACCAGGTCGAGCAGCGCCGGCTGCCACGGGTCCTGGAGCCGGGACACCGCGCCCACCTGCCGGTCGGCGGCGAAGGTGTACTGCGCGAGGTCGTTGGTGCCGAGCGACAGGAACTCGACCTCCTGGAGAACCGAGCGAGCGCGCAGCGCGGCGGAGGGGATCTCCACCATCGCGCCGAACTTCGCCTGCAGCCCGGCCGCCCGGCACGCGTCCGCGAACGCCTTGGCGTCCGTACGGTCCGCGACCATCGGGGCCATCACCTCGAGGTAGACCGGCAGTCCCTCCGAAGCCTTCGCGAGGGCGGTGAGCTGCGTACGCAGCACATCGGGGTGATCGAGCAGCGAGCGAAGACCCCGCACACCCAGCGCGGGGTTCGGCTCGTCGGCCGGGGTGAGGAAGTCCAGCGGCTTGTCCGCACCGGCGTCGAGCACGCGCACCACGACCCGGCCCTCGGGGAAGGCCTCCAGGACCTGCCGGTACGCCTCGACCTGCTTCTCCTCGGACGGCGCGTTCTGGCTGTCGTCGAGGAAAAGGAACTCCGTGCGGAACAGGCCCACACCCTCGGCGCCGGCCGCCACCGCAGCAGGCACGTCCGCGGGACCGCCGACGTTGGCCAGCAGCGGCACCTTGTGCCCGTCCGACGTGGCACCCGGACCCGTCGAGGCCGACAGCGCCGCCTTGCGCTCGGCCGCGGCCGACTCCAGCTGCGCCTTCTTCTCGGCGCTCGGCTCCACGAAGACCTCGCCGCTGCTGCCGTCGACAGCAACCACGGTCCCCTCGGCCAGCTCGCCGGCGCCCGGGAGAGCGACCACGGCGGGCACGCCCAGCGCACGGGCCAGGATCGCGCTGTGGCTGGTCGGCCCGCCCTCCTCGGTGACGAAACCGAGCACGAGAGCCGGATCGAGCAGCGCCGTGTCGGCGGGCGCGAGGTCACGGGCGATGAGGACGTACGGCTCGTCGCTGTCCGGGACACCAGGCATCGGCACGCCGAGCAGGCGCGCCACGATGCGGTTCCGCACGTCGTCGAGGTCGGCCACCCGCCCGGCGAGGTACTCACCGGCACCCGCGAGCAGTTCCCGGTACGCGGCGAACGCCTCGTAGACCGCGCGCTCGGCCGTGCTGCCCACGGTGATCCGCCGCTCCACGTCGGCCATCAGCTCGGGGTCCTGGGCCATCATGGCCTGGGCCTCAAGCACTCCCTGGGCTTCGCCTCCGGCCAGATTGCCGCGCGCAATCAGGTCGGCCGCCACAGCCTCCACGGCCTTGCGGGCACGCCCCTGTTCGCGCTCCGCGTCCTCCGCAGGGATCTGCTTGGCAGGCGGTTCGAGAACCGCCGTCCCCATGTGCCGAACCTCGCCGATCGCCACACCGTGGCTCACGCCGACGCCTCGCAGCGTTGTCTCCATCTCACCCGTCTCCGATAGTGCGGCGGGTCCCGCCGCCGCGATGATTGTCGTACGCACCGTCCGGGACGGCGCTGATGTCACTGCCAGCCGAACAGTTCGTCGTCGGCCTTCACATCGCCGTCCTCACGGACGTTGGAGAGGGCGTCGGCCGTGGCTTCGAGGGCCACGATCGGGCACACCGGGGACTTGCCGGCGGCCTCCACGGCGGCGGGGTTCCACCGGACGACGGCCTGGCCGCGCGTCACGGTGTCCCCCTTGTTGACGAGCAGCTCGAAGCCCTCGCCATTGAGCTGCACGGTGTCGATGCCCAGGTGGGTGAGCACGCCGTGGCCCTCACCGTCGACGACGACGAACGCGTGCGGGTGGAGCGAGACGATCACGCCGTCCACGGGGGCGACAGCCTCCGAGGGCTCACGCACGGGGTCGATCGCCGTGCCGGGGCCGACCATGGCGCCGGAGAACACGGGGTCCGGTACTGCTGCGAGTCCGATGGCGCGTCCTGCAAGAGGGGACGTCACGGTGGTCATGGGAAGCCTCCCAGGGGTGGAGATTTATATGGGCCGTCACTGCCTGTCCCGGACGGCACACTGTTTCAGCAGGGTATGTCATATGAAGTGCCGGTTCCGCATGAGAGGTCCCGGTTGGCGGCCGTAGAACACAGGGGAAACGATTTGCGCCTGCTCCCGGGCCCCATGTACAGTCGTACCCCTGCTTGAGGCTGAGCGACGTCACCAAGCGTCGTTGCCTGGCAGCACCCAACTTGTCAGATCCTATCTCGGGGTCTCGTTCTGCATGTTTGCGGGACGGTGGTCAGAGAGACAGGAAATCGCTGATAGAGTCGGACTCGCCGGAAAGGGAAACGCGAAAGCGGAAACCTGGAAAGCGCCGAGGAAATCGGATACGGAAACGGTCTGATAGAGTCGG